>JAKIUO010000047.1 GCA_021647535.1 Hyphomicrobiaceae bacterium | reverse complement strand
TGTTCTCCGCCACCGGCACGCGTCCTTATCCCCGCGCGATCCTTGATCAACTCGCCCCGCGCTGTCAACTCGCCCCCTTTTACCATCTCACCCCCCTTTGTCATCTCACCAAGCGTGGGCTGCCATCTGGTTTCGCGCCGGTTTTTCGCTGATTTGCCCAGCTGTGCCGGCTTGTCGCTGTTTTGGGCTTCTCCTGTTCCCTGCAACGCGCTGGCGGGTGTCGCCGGGCTCGGCTTGTTCTGGCGTTTTTTGGCGCTGAGATCGCGCACTTTCATACCGCCACCAATCAAGGACATACGGGTAATCACAACATGTTCGCCCTCGCGCACATCTCCATCCACGAGGACCGCCTCGCCATCAATGGCGCGCAGGGTGACAAGGCGCTCTTGCAAACGATGATCATCGCCCACAACATAGATTTTCGAGCGCTGATACAGCGCACTTTGCGGCAGCTTGACGACATTTTGATAAAGACGGTCCGGCACCTCAACATCGACAAAGGCCCCCTCACGCACCGGCAAGGGCGAGGTCGGGTTTAGCAATCGTGCATAAACGGCAACACCCCCGGTTTCCGAGGAAATCGTCGCACCGATGCGCTCAACAACCGCCTTGTAGACGACACGCCTCTCCCCCAGTTTCCACGTCACCTTGACCGTGCGTCCGATCAGGCCTTCTTGTCCTTTTTCACCCTTGTTGCTGGCGACCAGGCGTCCATATTGCTGGTCGGACAAGGTAAACGCCACATCCATCCAATTGCGGTCCAGCAGCACCGCCACCTTGTCATTGACGTTCAGCAGCTTGCCCATATTGGCGTTTGGCGCTCCCAGATAGCCATCAAAGGGCGCGCGTAATGCCGTATCTTGCAAATTTCGTTTGGCCAGACGCAGGCGCCATTCAAGGCTTTTGAGAGCCGCCAGTTGTTGTCTGGCTTTGGCCTGCAGGATCAAAAGGTTGGCCCGTTTGCCCTGCAGGCTTTGCCGCCGTTGCGAAACCGCCATCTCGCGCACATCAGCGCCCTGACGGGTCACACTGCCTTTGCGCACCAGTTTTCTGGCCCGTTTCATATCACGCTGCGAGAGCTTCAATTGCTCCCTGGAAAAAAGAATGCTGTCTTTTTCAGACTTGACCTGCGCCTTGATTTCGCTCAGGCGGGCACGCGTTTCGTCGATTTTAGCCTGCGCTTCGGTGACCGTACCTTGATAGGTAAAAGGGTCAATCAAGAGCAGAAGGTCACCCTTTTTAACCCGCGCTCCTTCGCGAAAACGGCTGCCGGTTTTTTGCACTTTGCCAGCCACCAGCGCCCGCAGCTCGACCTTGCGCCCGGCTCTGATTTCGCCATAAAGTTTCAAGGCAGGCTGATGGCTCGCCAGATGAATGAGTTTTGTGCGCACAGGGTGCACCGCTTCACGCTTGACATGGCTTGGCGGCGTTGGCCGGTTCGACACCAGCATCTTGTAAGAAGAAAACCCTATAAACAGCGCCATGAGGGGCAACACCGTCTTGGCAATGGCTTTCCATCTGCCCATCCCAGCCCGATTGGTATATTTGGTATCTGGCAAGTCTCAACTCCCTGAAACGGTTTTTCAGCGGCCCCCCGCTTCATCGGGGCTCCTCTCTGCACTCATATGGCTCTTTATTCATATGGTCTTGCGATGGGCTTTCGCCAACCATCCAGCCTCTTGCGTAAACACCACAAGAACTATGCAATCATGTCCCCTCCTTCAAGACCTATTCTTCAAGATCCGGCCTGAAAAGTTTTAGGGAACCTTGCTGGAGACAACAATAGCACAAACCATCAATTCAGTGTGAAAATACCATTTTCCTATCTGACATGATCCTCAAAACTATGCCATGTGCCATCTGCGCCCATGGTTAAAACCGCATGAGAATAGCGCCTCTTGCCCAACATCTTGGCCACCTTGCTGGCCGGGGCCAAACGATACAGGCGGACGATTTCACGCGGGTTGAGCTGGTCAAGCGGCACACCGGCAAAATAGGGCCATATATAGAGTATGCCATTTTTGGTCGGCTTTTTATAGGGCGGCAGCTCCAGCAGTTCGGTGAGAACCGCCAAAAGTTCGCGCCCGCTATGGTCCTTCGAGCGCGCTTTCCAGACCTTGACCGGATCATGCAAAACCTTGCCATTGATCAGCGGCATCAGCTCGTTGAGCTGCAGCACTTCGCGCAAGCGTTCGATCTCTCCACTTCTGGCAGCGCGCAAAAGTTCGCCATGCATCCGCTGCACACCTGGCGGCAATTGTTCAAACTTTTGCACGACAGTCTGAGCGAACGAACGCTGCGCCCGGCCCTCTTGCACCGGGGACAACAAGAAGAGAAGAGCCAGCAACAACATCAAACCAGCCCTTTGCCAAACCATAAAAAGGTGATCCCCGCTGCGGGCGCAAGCCGCGTATTTTCCACGCTCAAACGATGAACGGTTCTCATCCAAGCTTTTTATGGACATCTTAAGGAACTCCAGCCTATATTCCTATTTATGGGAATTTATCCCCATTTCAAGACCCAACCAACCCATCAAAACGGGGACACGCTCTTGCTTACTCATTGGCAAATCTGGACGGCTGTAGAGGCGCTGGCAAGTAAAAATGGCCTGACCCCTTCTGGCATGGCCAAAAAGGCCGGGCTTGACCCCACCACTTTTAACAAATCAAAACGCCTGACCAAAAGCGGCAAACCGCGCTGGCCTTCAACAGAAAGCATTGCCAAAATTCTGGAAGCTACGCATTCAAACTTTGATGATTTTGCCCGTTTGGTGATGACGGCAGGCGGCAAGATTACCGACCACACCGCACCGATCCCGCTGATCGGCTTTGCGCAGGCGGGGGTTGGTGGCTTTTTTGATGATGGCGGCTTTCCTGTGGGGGGCAGCTGGGATCTTGTCAAATTCCCTGAAATTCATGATGAAAATGCTTATGCCCTTGAAGTATCTGGAGATTCAATGGAGCCGCTCTATCGCGCCGGAGACATATTGATCATCTCTCCCAATGCCGAAATACGCCGTCGTGACCGGGTCATCGTCAAAACCCTGGAAGGTCAGGTGCTGGCCAAGGAGCTATTGCGTCGCACAGCCACCCAGATAGAGCTCTATTCTCTTAACCCCGAGCATCCAACGCTGGTTTTCCCGCTATTTGAAGTGGATTGGATCGCTCGTATTGTCTGGGCCAGCCAATAGCCGCCTCCAAAAAAACTACCTCTCAGGGTGTTTTTCTACCTACTGTCCGCTTTGGGCTCTACAGCTCGTCCTAAAAAATATTGTTAATTTTTCTTGCCAAGATTCTCAAAGCTCGCTACGTTTTACCAAATTATCATAACGCATAAAGATGAAAAGTGGCACTCGAATACGGGGCATTTTATCCCCCCCTTCCCCTCTGCTTCCATATTTTTTCACTTTTCCGTTTCCTGTTTCTCTTGTTAGTCAGAGCCCCACTCCATGCCATCATTCAGCTCTCATCCCGTCCTTTTGAAGACCCTTTTCCATCCCCGTTTCACCTACTCCATGCCGCTCTATCAACGGCCCTTTTCCTGGACCGTAAAAGAGGCCACCAAGCTGTTCGATGATATCGTCGATGCGATGGGAGATGATGAAGGAACCCCGCAGATTGAAGCCTTTTTCCTTGGGGCGATTATCCTCACCGGCAATATGAATCCGATTGCAAAAAAGCCAGCTGCGGGCGAACTGACAACATCACTCGACACCATATTGAACAGCCAACCTCCCTTGTCCGAAGAACTCAGAGGTGCATTTGACGTTGTTGATGGCAAACAGCGTATTGTGACTTTTAAAATCCTTTTATGCCTGCTGCGCGACCTGTCCTCGAACGGCGACCATGATATTTTTGCGCAAACCATCGGCCTTGGTCAAAACGGTAATGATTATCGCTTGCAACTCTGCGGCGGTGAAGGTGAATTTCTCAACGCCTATATTCTGCAAAAGGGCGCTTCTCTTATCGCCGTTAGCGATCAGAGCAATCTGTCTGACAGCCAGAAAAATCTCATTCTGGTCCGCGACAGCCTGCACAAAAACCTGTTTGATCTCTCCGAGAAATATCGCAGCAGATTGCTCAACTATATGCTCAATCAATGCGAGCTGGTTATTGTTCTGTCAGAACGCATTGACCATGCTTTTCAGATTTTCCTGTCCATGAATGATAGTGGGCTACCGCTCGCCAAGGGCGATGTTCTGAAAGCCGAACTCATGTCCAAACTAAGCGATCCACAGGTGGAAAAATATCGTGATATCTGGGCGCAATGGAATGATAGCCTTGGCGAAATACGTGGGCGCTTTGGCAACCAGAAAATGACCTTTTTCAATCATTTCAGATTTGTCCTGACCTCCAGCCCGACAAGCCTGCTGGCCGATTTTCGACTGATGGTAGATGCGGCGGGAGGGGCTGGTCCTTTTATCGATAACTATCTCATTCCCAACGCCGAAGCCTTTGAGATCATTACGAGCGCAACCTGGCCTGAGAACAGACCCCATAAAGCTGAAATGGACAAGATCCTTGGGCTCCTCAACTGGCTACCGCATCATGACTGGATCGCCCCGGCCATGCAGGCCATACAGCGCTATAAAGAGAGCCCTGATCTGATGTTCTCCTTCTTTCAAAAACTCGAACGCCTGTCTTACGGGCTGTTCATCCTGCCCGGAGGCGCGCCGGATCGCAAAAGAAAAATTAATCCTCTGAAGCGCGCCCTGCGTGATGACACCGGCAAAATGAACCCCTTTGATACCGTAGAGTTTACGGACATTGAAAAAAAGACCATTCGCTCCGCCATTGCACACACCATCCATAAAAACCGACCGGCAGCTGCCAAACTGTTGCTGATGCGTCTTGATATGGAGGTCACCGGCCTGCCGATTTCTCATTACAACACGCTCAACGCCAAAGAAATTGAAACGCGTAGCAAGAAGAAGAAGAAAAAAGATCCTTTTTCAGTCGAGCACTTATTGCCACAAAGCCCCGAGCCCAACAGCCAGTGGCTGCTTGATTTTCCTGACGAGAAAACGCGCCAAGCGCTGACTGAACTGCTTGGCAATCTGTTTCTTGTGCGCAAAGAGAGTGAAAACCCGCGTATGAAAAATTTTGACCTGCCAGACAAGAAAGCCATCTTGTTCCCGCAAGATCAGGATCACCCGATCTATCTGACCAATCAGTTGAAGCAGCAAACGACATGGACACAGGACGATATTGCCCAGCGCCATCAGATGTTGCTCGCCGTGGTTGATAAAATCTGGCCGCTATAGCTGCGGCACACAAGGCAATTCAATTCTCGTCAAACTCGCTTCGCGAATGGGCTATCGCCCAAACCCATTCGGGGAAAGCATCCCCGAACCCCTGCTTTTTTAACTTTCAGATAGAAAAACGGGAGGTCTACAAGGTGTCCTTCCAGTGGGGTTCGGGGCTGGCCCCGTCGCGAAGCGAGGTTGCGTAAGAATTGAATCGCCCTGAGGTCGGTATCCAGTCTGAGTGATTTTTTGAAGACCGTGCAAAACCCGTAAAAGCCTGAATTACAGAGCTCTTTAAAATGGGTTGGTTAAGGCATGACGAGAGGCGACTGGATCACGCACCGACGCTTTTCATCTGCACATGCCGTCTTTGCCAGTACATACCGATGGCCGCCGCCCAGATCGACAGTTCAATGAGAAAGGTCCAGTGCAGCAGATAACTGAGTATCCAGTGGCTATAGCTGGCTGGAACCGTTACCAGCTCGACCCGGCCCGGTGCAAACGGCATCAGCCAGAATATTGGCGCGGCAACTGAATCGAGCAGCAAATGCAGCCCCACGCCCGCAAAAAAGGCGATGGCTGCATTTCGCAGTCTGCGCCCTCCCTTCAGCTGCACGAGCAAAAGGGTCGGCACCCCCAGCGCCAGCCAGGCCAGCGGCCAGTGCGAGATGAACATGTGATGATGGGTTTGGCCAAAGCTGACAAAATGAAAATACAGCATATCCAGATCGGGCGCCATGGCCCCGATCAATACTGCAGGTAAAACCCACGCCGTGCTGGCCTTGGTGTCTGTGGCAGTTGGAATATCTGTGGCAGTTGCTGCGTTTTTCTTCTTTTCCAGCAAGCTGCCAAGAAGATAGCCCGAAGGGTAATGAGCGCTTAGCATGGGTCAATCTCCTGCTCGTTGTGACTTGCACTGATGTTTCAAGAAGAGCCAATCACATTGGTATGTAAACCATATGGGGATCTTGTTGTTTTTTCGTGCAGATGATTTTCCTGTTCTCAAAAACTGACTTATGCTATAATTTCAGAGTGTTACTGGTATGAATTTATATCTTTCAACCTATTAATCCGTGCGCTTCGGTTCAACTCGGTACAGATTGAAGGCCGTTTTTCCCACCTGTTAACGTCTATGTTCACAAGATCTTTAAAGAGCTGTGACATAGTATGGCTTCGTAAATGAGTAATATTGCTAAGCGGAAAAATTCAATCCCTTTTGTTTAAAGGGCTTCGCTTGATGATATTTGGTCCTGGTTTTTAGTAGTGAGTAACATGACCGAACAATATAGAGCGGGCGCTAAATTTGTCATTGGCCCGGATGGCAGTCCCTTGAGCATTGCGGATCTTCCTCCCGCAAATACCCGTCGCTGGGTTACGCGTCGTAAGGCCGAAGTGGTCGCCGCTGTACGCGGTGGTCTTTTGTCCCTCGAAGATGCCTGCGACAAATATCGCCTGTCTGTGGAAGAGTTCCTCAGCTGGCAACGTACATTGAGTAATCATGGCGTCAAAGGTCTGCGCACGACGCGCATTCAGGACCTGCGCTCGCGCCCCTCAATCAAATAGACCGATATTCATGCCAATCAGCCCCGGGCCAATCTGCTCCGGCTCGATTGGCATGACTTCAAATAGCCTTGATAATTTCATGAACTCTTCTTGGAAAAGCATTTGTGTGGCCCCAATTTGAAATTATCAATAAGGAAAGCAGGCAAAAAGTGCTGGTTTGATAATGATCAATCAACCTTTTTCTGCCATGATCAATCTAAGGAATTCGGACGGGTTTCTGGTTCAAGCGTTCTCGTCCAAATGAACGGGTGTCTATGTTCTATTTGATTTCGATCGGATAAAACACAGCGCCCGTTCTGTCCTTCCAGAGCCTGTTTTGCGCTTTTCCAGCCCAACCCTCTGCCTTTTCCCTTTTCTTTTATACTCAGCGCCTGAACTTCAACAGATCAGATGCTTGACTTGCCCATTTTTTAGGCAACTTTCGCTTTTATAGCCAAAGGTCGGCAAAAAATGCCCTGTGTTAATGCCCAATTAACCCTTTTAGCGGTAATTTTTGCCTATGACCCGCTGCCTTCGCCTTTTGCTTGCAAAAGTTCTTTGAGAGGACAGCTCAAGGGCTGGTTTTGTTTCTCGTTCCACCGGCCTCCTCCCTGGAAACAACCAAAACCAACCGGCTGGAAGCATCGTGAACGCAATAACCAAATTTATAGAAACCATCGGCGCGACAAGAATAGCGGCTATGGGAGCCGTGGCGGCAGGACTTATCGGATTTTTTATCTATCTGATGATGCAGCTTTCAGCCCCACAAATGTCTGTGCTCTATTCTGACCTTGAATTTGAAGACCGGCTTGGGGTGATCAAAAAACTTGAAGGTCTTAACATTCCCTATGAAGTGCGCCAGGATGGAGCCGTTGTGCTCGCCCCCAAAGAGCGCATTTTGCGCCTGCGCATGGATCTGGCCGCCGAAGGCCTGCCAGCGGGGGGGTCAGTTGGGTACGAGATTTTTGACAAGACCGGCTCACTTGGCACCACCAGCTTTGTGCAAAACATCAATCACATCAGAGCACTTGAAGGCGAATTATCCCGCACCATCCGCTCTTTGAAGCGCATCACCCGCGCCAGAGTTCATCTGGTCATTCCCAAAAAGAAGATTTTTTCACGCGAAAAACGGATGCCCACCGCCTCGATCATCGTTAAAACCAGAGGTCGTATTGAAAGCTCCGAAATCGCCGCCATTCAACATCTCGTCGCCTCAGCCATTGAAGGCCTGAAACCTTCCCATGTCTCCATCGTTGATGCCACAGGCCGCCTGCTGGCCAGTGGCAGCGATAATGACACCGCCATGGTCAACGCCAAATCTGACGAACGCACAGCCGCCATCGAAAACCGTATGCGCCAGAAAATCGAGGAAATCGTTTCAGCTGTTGTCGGCCAAAACCGTGCCCGCATCAAAGTCGCTGCCGAACTCAACTTTAACCAGATTACCCAGACCTCAGATATTTTTGATCCTGACCAAAGGGTGCTACGCTCCTCCCAGACCAGAGAAGAAAGCAGCAATTCGGCGCGCGCCTCTGGCAATGGCGCGGTCTCTGTTGGAGCCGAGTTGCCTGGAGCCGATGCCGCTGCTGGTGCCGGGGGCAACAAAGACAAGGAAGCCAGCAAGAAAACCGAAGAGATCAATAATTGGGAAATCTCACGCACCACCAAAACGGAAGTCTTTCAAGGCGGCCGCATCAAGCGCCTTTCGGTCGCCGTACTGGTGGATGGCATCTATAATGCTGGACCAGACGGCAAGCCGGTTTACACCGAACGCACACAAAAACAGCTCGACAAGATCAACGCTCTGGTGAAAAGCGCCATGGGATTTGACAAAATCAGGGGCGATCAGCTGCATGTGGTCAATCTGCGCTTTGCTGACACCGGCGCACCAGCAGAGCTTCCCGAGGAGCCCGCTGGGTTTTTTGACCTCGCCAAGGCAGACTATTTCCATATTGCCGAACTGGCTATCCTGTTCCTGATCTCAACGCTTGTCCTGTTGTTTGTCGTGCGCCCGCTGGTTCGCCGCATCGTCACACCAGAAGAAGCGCCCGCCGAAGAGCAGATCCTCATTTCAACCGATGCAAATGGCAAACGAATACTCGTCAATGCCGATGGCCAACCCCTTTTGGACGACGAGGAGCAACTGGCCCTTGAAGACAAAGACAGTGCAACATCCGGCACCATCAAGAACGCCCGGATTGCCGGTGAAATTCAGGCTTCGGCGGTTGCCGAGATCGGTGCCATTATTGAAAGCAGTCCCACTGATTCCGTTGCCGTCATCCGCCAGTGGATAGAAGAAGATGCTGATGATCTGAATAAAGTGGAGGCCGCCTGATGGGAACTGCAACACAAGAAACCGATACACCCAGCAAAGCTCTCTATGATGTTGAAAGTAATTTCAAATCCTTGTCCGGTATTGAAAAATCGGCAATCTTCATGCTGGCGCTGGGACGTGAGCATGGACAGCCTATCTGGATGAAGCTTGATGATGGCGAGGTTGCCGAGCTGTCACAAGCCATGGCCAAGCTGGGCAATATCCGGCCAGAGCTCATCGAATATATTTTCAGTCATTTCATCTCGCAATTGTCCATTTCCGGGTCCATTCACGGCAATTTTGAATCCACAGAACGCCTTTTATCTGAATATCTGCCCGAAGAACGCCTGCGCCTCATCATGGAAGAAATACGTGGACCGGCAGGCCGCAATATGTGGGAGAAACTATCAAATGTATCTATTCCAGTGCTCACCAACTATCTGAAAAACGAATATCCGCAGACCGTTGCCGTTATTCTTTCGCGCATCGCCACCGATCACGCGGCTGGCGTACTGGCCAAGCTACCAGATGAAATGTCCATGGAAGTGGTGCAGCGTATGCTTGCCATGGAACCCGTGCAACGCGAAATCATCGGCAAGATCGAAGATACGCTGCGCACCGAGTTCATCAGCAATCTGGCCGGAGCGCGGCAACGTAATTCCAATGAGTTGATGGCTGAAATTTTCAATAATTTTGATCGCCAGACCGAAAGCCGTTTTCTGGGCAAGCTCGATGAAGCTGACCGTGAAACCTCAGAGCAGATCAAAGCGCTGATGTTCACCTTTGATGACCTGGCCAAACTCGACAATGTTTCTGTGCAGGCTTTGTTGCGAGATGTCGAAAAAGATGTTCTGACCCTCGCCTTGAAAGGCACTTCGGAAAAGATCCGCGAGTTTTTCATCAGCAATATGTCAGAACGTGCTGGCGTCATGTTGCGTGACCAGATTGAAGTGATGGGCCCCGTGCGTCTCAAGGAAGTGGATGAAGCCCAAAACCAGATGATCACCACCGCCAAGACCCTGGCCGAGCGCGGCGATATCGTCATTTCGAAAGGCGGTGGAGACGATGAACTGGTCTATTAGCGCCATCGCCTGACCGGCCAGATGCCCCGACTGCTCCCAATTCATGACCGACAAGCGGCCATGACAAAACCTGACAGACTGGTAACGCCCTTATGAACGCACCCGTAAAATTTATGTTTGATACGCCCTTTGATGCGCCACAAGCCCCGCCGCCGGTCGCCCATGGTGAAGTCGAACTTTTAAAACAAAACCATAAAATTGAACTCGAACGCCTGCAAAGCGAGGCGTTGCAACAAGGCCTTGAAGAGGGGCGACGTGAAGCACAAGAAAGCCTTGAGCGCCAACTGCTTGCCGCCCTTGAGCAGCTGGTTCGCGACAAACAGCAGACCAAGGAAGACATTAACGCCAAACTTCAAGACGCCCGCGCCTCTTCCATCCGGTTTGCCATGACCATCGCCAAAAAACTCGCCTCTTCCCTGCTGGCCCGCTATCCGCAAGAACATATTGAGACATTTTTTCGTGACGCTCTGGCCTTGCTGCCCGAAAAAACGGCCTTGCGCTTGCATGTCGCCCCACATCTGGCAACAGCCATGGAGCCCCGCCTTGCCGCTGTAATGGAGCGCAACGGTCAGAAAAATGCCCTGCAAATCATTGCCGATGAAACCATTGAGGGCGTCAATCTGCGCCTATTATGGGCCGATGGTGGCATTGAGCACGATACAGATCAGATTTTTGCCACCATCGAGCAAATGATCGAAACCAGCCTTTATGCCGATCAGGGTTCACCAACAAGGCAAGGCTTAGCCACAACAGGGGAAGCAAAATAAAATGACAGATCCAACGCAAGCCCCCGTTGCGCCAACCGAACTTGATCCAGCTGCCGACGCCGGACTTGTACTTGATGAATTTAACGAAGCGCTCGGTGATACTGAAATCGAACCAGCGGCAAAAGCAAAACTGGCTCAGGACCCGGCCAGACTTGCCGCACTTTACGACATACCGGTCAATATCACCATTGTCCTCGGGCGCGCTCAAATCGAAGTCACCGATCTGCTGGCTCTTGAAAAAGGCGATGTTGTTGAACTGGATCGAAAAGTCGGTGAAGCCGTCGACCTGCTGGTCAATAACCGTCTTGTGGCGCGCGGAGAAGTCGTACTGGTCGAAGGTCGTTTGGGCATCACCATGACCGAGATCATCAAAAGCGATCAGAGCGGCTAAAGCCTGCCCGACCGCGACGAATATGACGAATATGACGAATATAGAGAGATACAGGCCGGACTGCGCACTTCAAGCAAATGCCACCGCCCCTTGCCACATAAAATAAGAATTGAGAAAGTTGGAGAGACCAGATGAGATTGATGATTGTCGGCAGCCTGAACGGCAACTTGACCACCGCCACAAAAATGGCTATGGATCGGGGCGCAAAAGTTTCACATGCCCCCTCCATCGAAAGCGCAATGATGGAGCTGCGCTCGGGCAACGGGGCCGATCTTTTAATGGTCGATGTGGCCTTTGACATTGCCGATCTGGTGAGCCGCCTTGCGACAGAGCATATCCATGTCAGCCTGGTGGCCTGTGGGGTTGATGCCGACAGCACGGCTGCCGTCAATGCCATTCGTGGCGGCGCGCGCGAATTTATCCCCCTGCCCCCGGATGCCGATCTCATCGCCGCCGTTCTGCAAGCCGTGTCAGCCGAAAAAAATGACATGATCTATCGGGACCCCTGCATGAAAACGGTCATTGATCTGGCCAGCCAGATCGCCGTTTCGGATGCCAGCGTGCTGATCACTGGCGAGTCTGGAACCGGCAAGGAGGTCATGGCCCGTCATGTCCATCAAAAATCCAAACGAGCCCACCAGCCGTTTATCTCCATCAATTGCGCCGCCATTCCTGAAAATCTGCTGGAATCCGAGCTGTTCGGCCACGAAAAAGGAGCCTTTACCGGGGCCATGGCGCGGCGCATCGGCAAATTTGAAGAAGCCAATGGCGGCACCTTGCTGCTCGATGAAATCTCCGAAATGGATGTGCGTTTGCAAGCCAAGCTGCTGCGCGCCATTCAGGAACGCACAATCGACCGGGTCGGCGGCACCACACCGGTCAAGGTCGATATCCGCATCCTTGCGACCTCAAACCGCGATCTGGGCGAAGCGGTCCGCGAGGGTATTTTTCGCGAAGACCTGCTCTACCGGCTCAATGTCGTTAATTTGAAAATCCCGCCCTTGCGTGAGCGTCCCGGCGATATTCTGGCGCTGGCTGAGTTCTTCGCCAAGAAATACGCCGCTGCCAATGGCCTGCCCGAACGCCCGCTTTCGCCTGACGCCAGCGCCCAGCTTGCCCTCAATCCATGGCCCGGCAATGTCCGCGAACTGGAAAACACTTTGCACCGCGCCGTTCTGCTTTCCTCAGGCGATCAGATCGAGGCCGATGCCATCCGTATGCCGGACGGTGCTTTGGTCAGCAGGACACCCGCCCCGCAAAATGACGTGATCGCTGCACAGGCCGCCCAGACAGCAGAGGCCATCACCAGATCGCTGGTCGGGCAGACTGTCGCCGAAGTCGAACGCGATCTCATTATAGATACACTGCACCATTGCCTGGGCAACCGTACCCATGCCGCCACTATACTGGGGATCTCAATCCGCACTTTGCGCAACAAGCTCAACCTCTATTCTGGCGATGGCGTGGCTGTGCCCAAACCAGGAGAAATGCGACCCGCTCTATAAAGAGTGCACGGTAAAGAGCACGCACGGTGCCAACGACTAGGTTTTCGTCTCTCCCTGCAATTTTTGTAGCCGCGCTTCGAGCTGTGGGCGACCGACCAGTGTCAGGTCATAGCCCACATCAAAAACCTCTTCGACCAGCGCATCTATCTCTTGCGCGGGCAATTGTGACAAGGCCCAGACCAGTGAGGCCCTGTAACCGGCCCGACAATAAACAAAAACCGGCTTTGGCAAAGCGTCATAAGCTTCTTTGAAACGCTCGACTTCGTGATCACTGACCTTCATACGGTCTTCAACAATGGCCTGCGCATAGCCCATACCCAACCCTTTTGCCACCTCGTTGCACTGCGCCGAAGTCAAAACGCGAATGTCCTCCCCATCATCTTGGTTGCAGATCACAGATTTGATACCAAAACGCGCCAATTGCATAAGCATGGCGGCGGTTGGCGTCGCGCCCACCCATATGTCCTTGTTCAGTTTCCTTGGTGCGGCCACAAGTTTGATGCTCCCCGATTGCTTCAATTGCAGCCTGTAATACTGGAGAGCCCCCAAAAGAACAACCATCAAGGCCCGCTTGATTCAAATCAAAAAACCATGACTTGCCTCCGCAACACATGTCAAACGCCTCCGAACTGATGGGAAAAAACATTTATTCAGGCATTAATATATATTGTCATGTTGACAGAAAGGCCTTACACAAGGCATGAAAAGCTAACAAACCCGTCAGTCGGGCTGCATCTGTTCCAGCGCCACTGATCAGGAATGCGTTTTTATGGTTTGGGAGGACCGCACATGTCAGACAATACAAAAAAAATGACGATCATTGTCACCAAGGGAACTCTCGATTGGGCCTATCCTCCCTTTATCCTTGGCACAACAGCCGCTGCCATGGGTGCGGAAGTCACCATGTTTTTCACTTTTTACGGCCTCGGGCTGCTGAAGAAAGAACTCGACCTTAAAGTATCTCCGCTAGGGAATGCCGCCATGGAAATGCCTATGGCCGGTGGTCACATGAAAATGCCAAATCTCGTTGGCATGTTGCCTGGAGTGACCAATATGGCCTCCAGCATGATGAAGGGCATGATCAAGAAAAAAGGCGTGGCCTCCATCCCTGAACTGCGTGAGCTGGCCATTGAGGCCGATATTCGCATCGTTGCCTGTCAGATGACCATTGATCTGTTTGAATATGATACCAAAGACATGATTGACGGTATTGAACTGGGAGGCGCTGCAACCTATATGGAAGCTGCCTTCGAAGCCGACATCAACCTCTATATCTAAGCGGACCTCTCTCTTTTTGAAATAGGAACCGTCTTTTAGATTAAGAATTGCCTCGCGGATTGACGAAATATACTCGCTAAAATAAACACTGTAACCAAGGAGACATACATATGGCCGACGTAACACTCGACGCTAAAGGACTTAACTGCCCGCTTCCAATCCTCAAAGCTAAAAAAGCCCTCAAGGATGTTCCTGTAGGTGGCACACTGGAAATTCTTTCCACTGATCCAGGTTCTGTTGCCGATTTTGAAAGCTTTTGCAAAACAACCGGTCACGAACTTGTCGAAACTGGAGAAGATGGCGGTGCCTATCGCTTTCTGATCAAGAAAAACTAGCCTTTTTGATAAACCTTGCGCCCGAGCGGCACAGGGATTTTGAAAAAAGGAATTTTTGAAAAACTGATGACCTTATAAAAAAAGCAGCGCTCATAATGGGTGCTGCTTTTTTTGCTTCAATGTTCAGGTGAAAATTGCTCGAATATATATTCTATTACTTGAATATTTATGGCGTTGCCCGGATTTTTACCTTTTTTCTTGTATGAATTTGTTCAATATTTGCCATTGTAGCCTTTTTATCACAGACAAACTCCTTACGAACTGATACAAAATGTGACAGGAATAAGATTGTTTTGGTGTCTATGCATTCTAAATGCATAAATAAACGACAATAAAATGATCTAAAAAAAGACGTAATAGAGTATGGGTCTAAGCTTTGTATTTTTAAATATATGGAGCGTTTGCAGGTTATAAAATAGCGTGCTTAATAGTAATAAGAAAAGAAGGGTGACATGGGAATGAAACGGTTCACTAATGCACTGAAGATAACAACCATGGCCGTTGCTGCTGCCAGTCTCATGGCAACCAGTGCCATAGCGACAGATGGCATGTTCGGTAATGGTACCGGCGCACGCAATAAGGCGCTGGCTGGCGCAGGTGTTGCAAACGAAAAAGATGCAACAGCAATCTCACTTAATCCAGCTGGATTGGTACATTCTGAAGATCAGTTGAATGTTGCAGCTTCGCTGTTCTCTCCTCTTCGTGGTTACAAAGAAAGCGGTGGCGCAGGTATTAATACCGATGTCAGCAGTGACAGTAATTATTTCGTGATCCCTAATATAGCCTATTCTCACCGAATTGATGCCAATACAGTATTTGGATTGAGTATGTACGGTAATGGCGGCATGAATACAGACTATAATTATAATGGACTGAATGGTATTGGCGGTGGAAGTACTGGTAACCCATTTGGAACCGGAACCACAAATTATGGCATTGATCTGACACAGGTCTTTATTTCTGCAGCTGTTGCTAAGCAATATGGAAATTTTGCCATCGGTATCGCCCCCATTCTCTCTCTTCAGATATTTGACTCAGATGGATTATCTGCTTTTGGTGCAAGCGATCTGCAGGAAGAGGCCTTTGGTATCGCTGTCAGAGGTGGTGTTGAATGGGCTGTTACTCCAAACTTCCGTGTCGGCGTCGCTGGTGTGACCCCGACCTATATGCAAAAGTTCAATGGATATGAGGGTTTCTTCAACGCTGGTAATGGTGTGCTCGAAATCCCAGCAACGGTACAGGCTGGTATCGCCCTTGATGTGATGCCTAATATGACCGTTATGGCCGATTACAAACGTATCTTTTATAGCAATTCCAGAGAGATCGCTGCGGCTGGCAATATCGCAAAATACGGCTTTGGATGGAATAGCATAAATATCTATAAAATCGGACTTGAGTGGGAAGTCGTTGATGATATCAAGATTAGAGCTGGCTATTCATATAATGATAGCCCCATTAAGTCTGATGCCGTTAGTCTTGGCGCGCTTGCCCCTGGAGTTGTAAAACATCACATTACCGCTGGTGTTGAAATGGAACTCACTGAGTCAATGAACCTTGAACTCGCCGCTATGTATGCTCCTGAAAACACCGTAACTGGACCAGGTGTCACTCCCTTTGGAGCCTTGGGCACAACAATCGAAGACAGAATGTCTCAGTGGGAATTGACTGCTGGCATCAAATGGAAACTCGGCGAAGACGACGACTAAGGCCTTCAAAGAAATTATCAGAGAGGTGCCGGGGGGCTTAAGCTTCTCTTGATAAAAAAGAGCCGATCCGCGAGGGTCGGCTTTTTTGTGCGCGCATAAAATGTTTCGGTTGTTTTTATTTTCACAATCGCTGCAATCAGAAAAATATACTCAAAACACTAGAAAACCCGAAAAAAGGTTGCGAAAACCTCTTGTCCGATCAAAGAGGTTCACCCGTTAGCAGCCAAATCGCTTGTAGCCGCTGGCTATATCTTGATTTTCATCAGATAAAAATGAGCATAATCCATGCCATAAAGGCTACGGCATAGAAATGTTTCAAATCATCAAAAGGCAAGACCAATGGGAAAAGACTGCTGTGCGGACGAACATCAAACGCTTCTTCCAATAGAAGAGGCCATCAGCCAACTCAACAGCGCTGCCAAAACCATATCGCGCACCCAAACCCTCAAGCTGCAAGAAGCCCGCAGCCGCATTCTGGCAACGGACTTATGCTCGCCTCTCAATGTCCCGCCTCATGACAATAGCGCCATGGATGGCTATGCCGTAAACAGCAATGACCTGGCCAGCGAGGGCGAAATAAAACGACCCATCTCTCAGCGCATCAATGCTGGCGCAACCGGCCATACACCTCTCTTACCGGGCTCCGTGGCGCGCATTTTTACTGGTGCGCCCATCCCTCCCCAGGCCGATGCCGTCATCATGCAGGAGCAAAGCCGCCGCGAAGGTGATCATGTTTTTTTGCAAGGCCCTGTTGAGCAAGGGCGCAATATCCGTAGA
>JAKIUO010000283.1 GCA_021647535.1 Hyphomicrobiaceae bacterium | reverse complement strand
AAAGCCCTGCTGGATCAAAAACGGTTCGATGATTTCTTCCAGTGCATCACGTGGTTCCGACAAAGCAGCGGCGATGGTCTCGACGCCGACGGGACCACCCCCATAATTTTTGGCGATACAAAGCAGATAGCGATGGTCGAGAGCATCCAGCCCGCGTGCATCGACTTCGAGTTTTGACAAGGCATGATCGGCCACTTTTTTATTGATCTTGCCGGATTTTTCTACCAACGCAAAATCGCGTACGCGGCGCAACAGACGGCCAGCAATTCTTGGTGTGCCCCGCGCCCGGCGGGCAATTTCCAGCGCCCCGTCCTTGCTCATCTCAACCCCCAGCACGCGCGCCCCGCGAGAAACGATAAATTCCAGCTCCGGGATTTCATAAAAATTGAGACGCACCGGAATGCCGAAGCGATCACGCAGCGGTGTTGTTAAAAGTCCAGCCCGCGTCGTTGCCCCAACCAGCGTGAATTTGGCCAGATCAATACGCACGGAACGCGCCGCTGGCCCCTCACCAATAATCAGATCCAGCTCATAATCTTCCATGGCCGGATAAAGTATTTCTTCGACTGCCGGATTTAGCCGATGTATTTCGTCAATAAATAACACATCGCGGTCTTCAAGATTGGTCAAAAGCGCCGCCAGATCCCCCGCCTTCTGGATCACCGGGCCGGAGGTGGCGCGAAAATTAACGCCCAGTTCACGCGCCATAATCTGCGCCAGCGTGGTTTTGCCGAGCCCCGGTGGCCCATGAAACAACACATGATCGAGCGCATCCTTACGCTGTTTGGCGCTTTCAATAAACACCCGTAAATTAGCCCGCGCCAGCTCCTGACCGATAAAATCATCCAGCGTTTGCGGGCGTAGCGAGGCTTCCAGCTCATCCTCATCAAGGCGCTCACCGTCCAGCAATTTCCTACTCGCTTCATCTGTCATGGTCGCTCACCCTTTCGCCTTTTGTTCTCTCATACACCATGACAGCGATAAGTTAAAGGGGTGTTGCTTTTCGCGCCAGCTCTTCAAAGCGCTCCCAGGGTTCTTAATCCAGGGTCTATGCCACAAACGAAAACGTTTTCGATAAGTCAACCCATTGCCATTTTGGCTCTCGGGTGAAGAAACCGGGATGCGGGGCAACAGGTTTTACGCCTGCGCCATAACACCCATGGATTGATAAAGGCGGCGCAGGCGGGGCACCAGATGGAGCGAGAACAACAGCATGATCACCGCCAGCCCCAACACATGCAGCCATTGATGCTCGGGAATATGATTAAAAACCTCAAGCGCCCAGATCGCCAGCGGAATGACAAAAGCCAGCACCAGAAAAACCCTGAAACCAGCTGGCGACAGTGTCTTGTTGGCACGCACCGTAATCATGGCGAGCATGGCAGCCCCCAGAACGGCTGTAAGCAGGGCCAGTGTCGAGATAAAACCGACAAGGATCATGCCCTCATTCAACAAGGCAAAGCCCGCAACAAACAGCAGCACGACAAAGAGCAAATTGACCGGCGTTGCCATGTCTAGCATGACCGCACCGCCTATAGACAAGGCTTTTCCGGAATTTTTCAACTGTTCCAATATTTTTGAAAACACACCACACCTCACGTCTTACAAACAGATGGCGCACTCCTAGCACAGCTGCCAATGCGGCCCACTATGCCCTTACGTCGCACCTCTTTTGCGAAACGCTCTAGTCCTGGCCCCCTACCCCGCCAGCGCTTTCAGGCCCAACCGAATCAATTGCTTGGCTGTGGCGTCTTCACCCGCTTCGCGCGAGGCGGTGAGAATGGCGTCCGAGGCTTGCGCCGGGGCATAGCCCAGATTGGTCAGGGCAGAAACAGCGTCAGAAGCGGCGGCTCCTTCTACAGGTCCCGCACCAACTTCCAGCGGGGCGTTCCCCACCGGACCAAGATCCGGCACTTTGTCTTTAAGCTCGATCAGCAGGCGCTGCGCCACCTTGGGGCCAACCCCCGGCGTTTTGGTGATCGCCGCCTTGTCGCGCATGGCGATGGCATTGGCGAGATCATGCGGGCTCATCGTACCAAGCACAGCCAGCGCCACCTTGGCCCCGACGCCTTGCACGGTCTGCAACAGGCGGAACCATTCGCGCTCCATCTTGCTGGTAAAAGCAAACAGACGAAACTCGGTCTCGCGCACATGCGTCTCGATATGTAGCTCCACCAACTCGCCCCTGGAGGGCAAAGCGGCTAGCGTGCGCGGTGAGCAATGGACCTCATAGCCCACGCCATTCACATCAATAATGGCCCAGTCTGTGCCGCTGTCATCGACGAGGCCTTTTAGTTTTCCGATCATATTTACCTCTTAAAAGCTGCTGCGTAGCTTGCCCTCTCCGGGCAGGCTGCTTTTGCGTTCAATCGTCCAGCATGTGTTTGCGCACGTCCTGTTTGGCGTGCAGTATATGCTGGATCGTGATTTGGTCACGTTGCAGGTTGTAAAATATCAAATGGGACTGGTGGCGAAACTTGCGCATACTGGCGATATATTCGTCGGCTGACTGCCCCATATCGGGGAAATCGGTGAGCAGCTCGAACATTTTTGCGAAGCTTTCGTGATAGGCGTCGGCCTGTATTTCTCCGAACTGGTTGCCTGTGTAAATATAAATATCTTCCAGCGCCAAGGCGGCATTAGCTGATAATTTACAGGTGCTCATGACTTGTCTGTTGATAGTCGCGCACGGGCATCGCGCCGGATTGTTTCCATGCCACGCGTACTCACGCCGCTGTCGATGGCCTGTTGCAGGCTGGTTTTTATGCGTTTGAGCTGCTCATCTCGCGGCAAATCCTGCCAGTCCTGCAATTCACCCTTTGAAGGCGTAGCGGATGGCATGACTTTGCTTTGCGATTTCAGTTTTTGTTCCATCGTCTTAAACTAGCCCTCTCCAGAAAAATTTGCAAATCCCCCCCCCGTATTCGGGACGCAGAGCATCCCT
>JAKIUO010000046.1 GCA_021647535.1 Hyphomicrobiaceae bacterium | reverse complement strand
CTAGGGCCATTCAATTCTCAGCCAACTCGCTTCGCGAATGGGCTATCGCCCACACCCATTCGGGGAAAGCCTCCCCGAACCCCTGCTTTTTTACTTTCAAATAGAAAAACGGGAGGTTTGGAGGGTGGCACTCCAACGGGGTCCAGCGCTCAAATAGCGTAGTGGTAGCGCAAAATATAAAAGGGCTGGCCCCTTCGCGTAGAGAGGTTGCACGAGAATTGAATGGCCCTGGCTGCGGACCCCCTCAACCTGCAATTGGGTACATATAGGCATCCGTCAGCGGATAAAATAATATGCTGAACAGACAGGTCCATAGCCAGACGAGAATGGTTTTGCGCGCCAGTATTTTATGCGGCAGATATTGATGCCTGACGACGCGCAACAAGGTCACAACAAGCAGCACGGCACAAGTGGCGATACTGACCACATAAAACCCGAAAATAGCCTCTGGCACAGCCACCAGTACGCGCAAGCCCCGCACCCACAAATAGATGCCGAACAAAAGCAGGGTTGCCCCCCAAATGCCTAGTGAGGCCACCATGAAATTGCGATGGGTGTACCAGTCACCACGCAATATGCCCTTGCGGGCCAACCAGATGGTCATCATGTTGAGAAGACTAAAAGCGCTTAAAATATAGGGAATGAGGTGTACCACGGGATCAAACCTCTCCGCGCTTCACCATGCTCTTGTAAATCATGTTGAGGACAAAACTATAGGCCACATAAAGCGCTGCAAAATTGGCCAGTACTATCAGTGCACTGATAGCCAAGATGGTACGCGAGGAAAACGCCCCCATCATTTCGCTCAAAAAGGCTTCCACACTGACCTCAGCCCAGCCCAAAACGCCAATAGCCAGGATCGCGGACAGAAAAATAACGATGAGCAGAGAATAAGAAGCCATGCGCAGCTTTTCACCCGTAAGAAACACACGCTTGTTATCAGTAATGAATTTCTGCCCGGCAGCAATCGCGGATGCCATTAATATACCAATAGCCAGCCCGGTATTACTCGACATCTGCAACAGGCTGACAATGATAATCGCTGCAATCGAAAAGGCCGCATAGACCCAGGCAAAACGGACCACATAAGGGGTAAGGCTGGTTTTTTGTTCCATCAACATGTGATCCGTTCCATTTTTGAAGCTCTGTCTCTATTGAACAGCTGACAGCTCGCCGGCAACCTGATCGCATTTTTTAGTCATGAAGCCATTCATCATCTTGACCATTTTTCCGCCAATCACATTGACCTGATTGTCGATCTTGATGCCGGGCCAAATCAGGCTTTTAAAGAGCAGTGGCGCTTCCACCGATCCCCAGTTCATGCGGCCTTCAACGGCCTTGCCGCCTTTGAATTTCACAACTGGCTCAATGCCCACCGCAATTTTGTGCCATTTATTATCTTTCTTGCGGTCAACCTTGCAATTGATGGTGTGGGGGGCAAGTTTAAGCTCATATTCGGCTTCATTAACCGCGCTGGCCAAATCTGCCTGCTTCAAGCTGAGATCAAATTCACAAAACATTTTACCCCAGCGCCAGCCGATTTTGCCGCCAGTGACCATTTCCTTGATGGCCTTTTCGCGCAGACTCTTTTTAATGTGACAGGCAATCGTCTCACCCGAGGCCTTTTTCGAGCGAAAGACGTTGCAAATCTGAATTTTACAGGCCTTGCGGCTTTCTTTCTCGGCCTTTTCTTCTGCCGTCAAAACGACCGCTTCCTTATCGCCAGCAAGAACAGACCCGCTCGTAAAACTGCTCGCTGCCAATGCGACTAAAACAGCTGTTGTGACAATGCCAAAACGCGCAAAAATGGTCAAAATACTTCCCCTTGTTTCAGATCTTTAAATGGATTCTGAGTTTAATTTCTTATTGTTTTTCCGTTTAGCCTGCAGATCAGGGCAGTTTTGTGGCAAAGCTATCGTGAAGCCGGGAGTTTGCTGCTTTACGTGACATTTTCAGGACGCCAGACACGGTTTTTGGGGACGAAGCCCATAGGCCCTAAGCTAACTCACACTCGCTACGCGACGGGGCCAGCCCCGAACCCCGCTGGAGGGTCCCCCTCCAAACCTCCCGTTTTTCTACTTGAAAGTAAAAAAAGTAAGGGGTTTGGGGAACTCGTTCCCCAAGCGGGCCAGAAAGCGGATAACGGGCGGTAGCCCGTTTGCGAAGCAAAACTTTGAGAATTGAATTGCCCCGCACCTCCCTCAGCTCGACAGGTTGTTAAGCTCTGCAAGAATAGCGTCCCCCATGCCAGATGTCGACACTAGCTCCATACCCTCTTGCATGATATCGGGCGTGCGCAAGCCGTTCTCCAGCACTTTTGTGATGGCCTGTTGTAGCAAATCAGCTTCTTTCCCCATATCAAAGGAATATCGCAGGCACATACCAAAACTGTCGATCATGGCGATCGGGTTTGCCTTGCCCTGCCCCGCAATGTCTGGAGCTGAGCCATGCACCGGCTCATACATGGCTTTCATTTTGCCATCCGTCCCAACAGCACCAAGCGAGGCTGAGGCCAACATGCCGAGCGATCCGGTCAGCATGGCGGCGACATCAGACAAAATATCACCAAACAGATTATCGGTGACAATGACATCAAACTGCTTGGGATTACGCACCAGCTGCATGGCGCAATTATCGGCCAGAATATGCTGCAGCTCGACGTCAGCAAAATCTTCCTTGTGGATTTGCGTGACAACCTCTTTCCACAAAATGCCGGTTGCCATGACATTGTGTTTCTCGCTGGAATGCACCTTGTTGCCGCGCTTTTTGGCCATGCCAAAGGCCACCCGGGCAATACGGTCGATTTCATGGGTTTCATAAACCTGCGTATCAACTGCGCGTTTTTCATTGCCCTGCCCCGTGATCTCTTTGGGTTCACCAAAATAAACACCGCCGGTGAGCTCGCGCACAATCATGATATCCAGCCCTTCCACCAGTTCAGGCTTCAGGCTTGAGGCCTGCGCCAATGCTGGATAGCAAACGGCAGGGCGCAGATTGGCGAACAGTTCAAGGTCTTTTCGCAAACGCAACAACCCGGCCTCCGGGCGCGCCTCATAAGGTACATCCGTCCATTTATCGCCGCCGACCGCGCCAAATAGAATGGCGTCCACCTGCCCGGCCTTGGCCATCATCTCATCGGTTGCTGGCGATTTATGGGCATCATAAGCCGCGCCACCAACAAGGTCGTCGATCGTCGTGAACTGATGCGCACTATGGTCATTGAACCAATCAATAACCCGCTTGGTCTGCGCCATGATCTCGGGACCAATGCCGTCACCGGCCAGCAAAAGAAGATCGTGTGTTGCCATTGTTGACATGTAAAAACCGCCTCGCTTCAATGAAGTTTAATGTTGAGCAAGGCGTAAAGGCTGCACGAAGAAATGGCAAGCAGGCTGAGCCTCTGATATACAAAAACGATTTGATGGCGTTAGACCAACGTAACAAGCCCCAGTAAAATATTGTCGTCAGCCTACTGATTGTTAGCTGTATGTTAGTAATATTCATTCCATGTGTATTCATCTCTTTCCTGTATGTTAAAATCAAATGTCGCACCCATTCGTAAAATTATAAAGCTTCAGCTTGCTGGCTGTCCCACCCTCTTTTTTACAAATAGGTATATTTAATATTAACTATGTAAGAGTCCAAACATGAATAATATTCACCTGGTTACTAGCCTTTTATTTCTCGTCTCATGGTCAAATTTAGCTCATGCCAAATATGACTGTAAATATAACCAGAGTATAATGATTGAGGCTCCAACAGGTGACTATAGGGTAGAGACACGACCTGAATGCAGGTATCTCCTAGAAAGTGATAGAAAAAAACACAAGTCATCTACAGACTATATAAATACAGCTTCAAGAACTTACACTTACACTTATACTTCCGCTTCATCTTCCGCCTTTCCTTGTGATACTCCTGATCAGCTGGATGCAATAGGGCGTCGATGTGGAAAAAGAAGTGCACAATCTAGAAATGGTGGGCGTTAATTCTGCAGCTCGTCGAACAGCATGACGAAGTATTTACCCATAAGCCCTAGGTTTAGAAATCCTGTTTTCCAAGCTTTGCTTGGAAAACAGGAAAAGCAAGCAGAACCAAAAGAGCTGCATTCCTTCGCATTCGCTCAACAGCCGCATTCCTTTACAAGATTTTCAAAATCAGCGCACCGACAAAGCTCGCAACGCCAATCATCAACAGCGCAACACCAGCCCCCGGCAGACCTTTTTGCCCCTGCCGACGACGCTTCATGACGGCATAACTCACCAGTAACAGCATCAATGCGGCCAGCACAAACAACAACACAGACAAGCCCTGCGCCACATCAGGCGCCAACCCCATTATAGATGGTTCCATTGCTACTTCCATTTTCACTCCCTCCCCCTATACTAAAAATATCTCCTAAAAAAACAGTAATAACAATCCACTAACGGCACACACCAGAGAAATAACCGCTAGGGCAATCGTCGCACTGACCACCGTTTTCTTGCCAAACACACGCCGGTCGCGCACAGACTTAAAAAGCGCCAGCTCGATCAAAAGGCTCAACAGCAAAAGAACTATTGCCAACCAGAACCCATCCTCTGGCATGAGCCCTAGCGCCTTGACGGCCTCACCTGTTGCAAGTTTTTCAAACATTTAATTTCCGATTTTCTCAGTTTCAAAGGCCTCGTCCCATAGCCCGTTACGAAAGCCCACTACTAAAGCTCATTACTAAAGCCATGGATGGTTTTGCGAGGTTTTTTCTTCATAATCTTCAATCGCCTCCGATTTTTGCAAGGTCAGCCCGATATCGTCCAGCCCCTCCAGCAGGCAGTGCTTGCGAAACGGGTCAATCTCAAAACTGACCTGACCGCCATCCGGCCCGCTAATTTCTTGCTTTTCCAAGTCGATGCTGATCACTGCATTGGCACCGCGCTGCGCATCATCCATCAGCAAGTCGATTTGTTCTTGCGGCAGTCTGATCGGCAAAATACCATTCTTGAAACAGTTATTATAGAATATGTCAGCAAAATCGGGCGCAATCACACAGCGTATGCCAAAATCAGCGATGGCCCAGGGCGCATGTTCACGTGACGAACCACAGCCAAAATTATCACCAGCCACAAGGATTTTCGCCGTGCGCCAGGCCTGCCTGTTGAGCACAAAATCTTCGATTTCCGCGCCGGTCTCATCATAGCGCATTTCATGAAACAGGTGCTTGCCAAGCCCCGTGCGCTCAATCGTTTTTAAAAACTGTTTGGGAATGATCATGTCCGTATCCACATTGATCATCGCCAAGGGGGCGGCAACGCCCGTCAATTTCGTGAATTTTTCCATATTGCTCCGCTCACAGCTTGTTATGATGCTCTCAATAGAAATCGCACAAATCGACGTTTTTTGCAAACGACTGGTGAGTTTTGACGCAGGTGACAACCGCATCATATTGCGCTAGACTAAAACTGCAACTCGTTAGCACCTGCATTTCTGCTTGGCGCGCATCTCTTTTTGCGAACAGGCAGCCTGTCATGCGTATAAGATAAGGAACACTCTCCATGAGCGGCCATAGTCACAAAATCAGCTGCGAAGCCTGTCATATTGAAGATGAGGTCAAGGTCGAAGGCATTATGGATCTTAAAGATGCCCTGCCGCGTCGCTGGAAACGCCGCATTATCAATTTTCGCGCCTATATCTTGTGTGATGTCTGCGGTCATCCGCGCCAGTTCACCAGTGGCTGTTCCGCCTATATTCTGGATGCCCTTGAGCTGCCGGTCAATGCCACTTGCGAAATTGATGAAATCGAGGATTTTCGCGGCCATCCCGATAATGTGACGTGGCGACGCGAGCGGCAGACTAACAAAAGACGCGGCCTGCCTTACAAGAAATAGGCGTTCATCGGGCAAGAAATAGGCGTTCAACGGGCCGACTGCCTATCCACCATTCCGCAAGAATGCTACCAAAGGTCGCGCTTGTCCTAAATTTGCCACAGCATCTTGAAAAACTCTTGACGAGTACAATGTTCTCTATCAGATCATAACGATGTAGAGTGAGGGTTTTTCATCCAGAACAATTATTCTATTTTTCCGCCCTTCTGCTTTTCCATCTTTCTGTTTTCTCCACGGGACTTGGATTGAAAGTCCCCTCATTTTGAAAAGTTCACCTTTTGCGTAGACACAGCTGGCATAAAAATTTGCAGCGCGGGGCCAAATATCGCCTCGTGGTGCCACTCAAAAGATCAAAGCACCCGCCAGAATTTACGGCGCGCGGTGTGGCCGTCGGTATGCTGCTCGCCATGACCCCAACCATCGGCATCCAGATGTTCATGATTGCTGGCACCTGGCTGTTTCTCACCAAAGTCGTCAAGTGGGAATTTTCCCTACTGGCCGGACTTGGCTGGACCTGGACCTCCAACGTCTTCACCATGATCCCGCTCTATTATCTGTTCTATCTCACTGGCCAAATCATGCTGGGCAATAGCTGGGCCGACATATCGGGCTTTGACCAATTCTCGCATCTGGTAGGCGAAATCAATAATAATCCGGATCTGACGTTCTGGGGAAAAATCAGCCTGTGGATGGTCAACCTGTTCAAAGGCTGGGGCGTGCCGATGTTTTTAGGCTCCATCCCCTGGGCCATTCTCTCCAGCTGGCTGGGCTATAAAGTCGCCTATAATTATGTCGTAAAACACCGCGAAAACCGCGCCCGCCGCATGGTCAAAAACAGCAAACCTAAATCAAAAACCGCTGCATAAGCGCCTTGCAGGCACTGCCCTCGCTGGCCCACCTTTCTCTCTGCAAGGCTTGGCAGCTTACTGGAACCAAAGGCAAGCCTCTTATAGTTGTGCTATCGCTGCGCTATTTGAGCACTTTGGAAACCATTTTAATCATGGGGTTTGGGGACCAGTCCCAGGGCAATTCAATTCATAGCTCGGTAATGAGTTTTATGGCCGACCATTTTCGTTCGCAAAACTGGATAAGAAGAAAAAAGAATAGACCTTATGCGCCATCTGGCAAAACATGCTTTACCAGATGGCGCATAAAAGTGAACTTGAAGTAAACTATGCTTTACTATATAATGATTTGAGAGGATAAAAATAAAAGGAATTTTACCGTGGCAGGCCTATTATGGGGCAGAGTTTATTATAAAGAGCATTTCGCTGGCATTCTGCGCGAAGAGCCGGGTGAGCGCATGTCATTTGCCTATGACCAATCTTATCTTGCCACCAGCCAGCCTGCAATTGCCCACACACTCTCCTTGCGTGAAGAGCCCTTTTTGAGCCAATCAGGCTTGCATCCTTTCTTTGATAATCTGGTCGCAGAAGGATGGCTGGCCGATGCACAATCAAGATTTTTGGGAAGACGCGCTGCAACCCGCTTTGAATTACTACTTGCTTTTGGCTTTGATTGCGCGGGCGCAGTTTCTATCGTTGATCCAGAACCGGCAGAGTTTAGTAAAACGCTGACGGATATGGATGATCCGAAAGAGCTGGCGGTTTTAACAAGCCGCGCTTCACTTTCCGGCGTTCAGCCAAAACTGGCGCTTGTCGAACGGAACGGGAAATTTTATCCGGCAAAAATTAACGAACTAAGCTCTCACATCGCCAAATTCCCTTCAGAGGGCCACAGCGATCTTGTGGCGAATGAATATCTGACCATGCAGGCTTTCAAGGCCTTGCACCCCAAGGATGATATTGCGCAATTGCACATTGATGGTATCGAGGGCACAGAGGAAGAGGCGCTTATTATCAAGCGCTTTGACCGCAGCAGCGATGGGCAACGCATTCACTTTGAAGAGTTCAATCAGCTTTTAGGACGCCCCTCAAAAGCCAAATATGATGGTGCGCATAAGGATATGGCAGATTTTCTGCGTGAGACCGAGGGCTGCATCCCGACCGAGATTTACCGGCTATATTTGCGTATCCTGACGGGTATTCTTGTTGGCAACACGGACATGCACTTGAAGAACTTTGCTATGTTTCACACAGATTCAGGGCTGCGCCTGACGCCATCCTATGATCAGGTGGCAGCGGCACTGTATAATTACAAGACAATGCCGCTGGCGATAGGCGGGGCGCATGATTTGCCCATTGGCAGCATAAAACCCGGTTCCCTCATCAAAATGGGGGAAGAATTCAAACTTTCCAAGGCCGCTATAAAAATGGCCGTCGATGAACTCGCTGTCAATATTGACGCCGCCAAAGAAACGGTTCATGCATCGAATGCAGGAAGTCAGGCGCTGAAAGATCAACTCATAACCTTCATGGAAAAAAGATGGAATGGAACTCTAAAACCCCTTGGCGCCTTGATTGGCAAGAGATCGTCGACGAAGCGATAAGTCGCCGCAAACAACAAAGGCTCACTCAAAAACAGCTTGCGGTGCTTGCTGGCGTCAGTGGCCCGACGGTCAACAGCTTCGAGCAGGGCAAGACAAGCCTGACCCTTGCCTCTGCCCTGAAAATCTTGCAATCGCTTGGCTTGGCGTAACTTTGTTTTGCTGATGCAGGCCTCATTGAGGAAGGCCCGCGTCACGCGCAACCTGCTCTGCAATCGTCGGGCGGCCACGTTTGCGCTTAACGATATCACTTTCGACAGGAACAGCAACGGGCGTAGCTTCCCGATGTTGATCAATAAATGCCTCAAGGTCTTTGGTCGCTGGCAGAAAGATCACCCCAATTTACAGACATCAGATTACACAACCCTCCCCTTCGCCATGTAGCAGGCTTTCCCTGCCTCGGACTACTACGGGAACTCCGTCAGCGTAGATGGCATCGGGGTGTGTTCCCTTGGCATCCATTCCACGCCTTCCCTCGTTCATATGTTTGGACCTTTAGTGTATGCAGTAGGCTGCCGACCGCAGTCTTTATCCTTGCGTTCCACAAGTCGCTACCAACAAACAAAGGCATACTGCAATTGCTTTGCTGTCTGCCACCGAGCCGGATTAAGGTTCGATGATTTGAACGCCTTTGGCATAAGGTTCCTTGGCGCTGTTGATAGTTCACCGATCAAGCCATCTCAGTAAAGGTGCAACTTCAACCCACAGATGCGAATTAGCCGGTTCGTGTTACACAACCATTGCGTCTTGCGCACACAAGGCGGCACCAGCGCCGAATGGAAGCTCACGGGCTTGCCATCGCGGGCGCGAACCTTGGGAATCCTGACGCTCACCGGCCCAATACCGGTTTGCAACTGGCGTTCAGGATGATAGCCATTGCGCACCACCGCCGCCTTGTCCTCGAAGGTGCGCCTTTGATGCATGGGCGTCCAGTAGGCCCGCCAGCTCGGCCTCAACCGCTTGCGCAATCAGCTGACGAGCCCCCTTTTGCAAAAGATCATTCAGGGGATCAAATCGAGCACTTTGCGAGGCCAGATCAATGATGTTATCGTCACTCATGGTGGTGGTTCTCCTTTGGTTGCCTTGAAGTCTTGCAACAACAATTCAACCAGAACCACCGCCTGTCCGCAAACCCTCATACACCAGATTAGGGTATAGCTCAAAAACTCTCGGCAACGATCCGCGCCTTAACGTCATCCGGCCAACTGCGCCGCCCCGTAGGCCCCTCAAGAACGTCCATACGCTCAATGTGGTTTTGGGAACCCGCTAACAAATGTTGCTCAGTTTGTTGCAAAACATACCTCCAAGAGCTATACTCCAATCTGGTGTATGGGGGTATAGCTCCGCTCTGCGTCGTGTTTCAGGCTGATATGAGCCGCACCTCGGGACGCAGAGCGTCCATGCCATGGGTTCCCAAGCAGGGCTTGGGAACCAGAACTCCAAAGCCAAGCCCTCCTCCCCAAATAGGGCTCCAAGGGGTCCCCCCTTGGCGCCCGCTGCGTAAGCGGCCCGTCCGGCGAGGACACACCGTCCCGCAAGGGGCGGCTCTTCTACTCAGGCTTGAGCGCGAATATTTTATAGCTGCCTGCATATTCGTTGACGTCGAAGCTGTCGAGCAAATCGCTCATGGTGTCGTGATAGTCCGAGGCCACCTGCACGTCTGTTTTGTCCGCTTCGGCGCTGCCCCCGCAGCAGCCACTTTCTTCTTTGACCGGCGCTGGTTCGGGTTCGCCACAACAGCCGCCGCCCGCGCCTTCACTCATATCGGCCATACTATCTGGGCCGCAACAGGCGGCGTGGCCGCCGTCTTTATAGGCGTTGAGGTCGGAGTGTGCGTCCTGAATATCGACATTGCCAAATCCGGCGCGTTCCAGAGCGGCGCGATTTTCATCTACTGTCATTGCGCCAGCTATGCAGCCGGTCCAGGCGGCGACTTCTTTTTTGATCTCTTCCGGCAAGGCTTTTTTAAGGGCGATATCGCTGATGGCGAAACGCCCGCCTGGTTTCAGCACGCGAAAAACTTCGGCCAAAGCGGCATCCTTGTCGGCACACAGATTGAGCACGCAATTTGAGATGATGCAATCAACCGAACCATCGCGCAGGGGCATGGCTTCGATTTCGGCGAGGTGGAATTTGACATTTTCATAGCCGCCTTTTTCAGCATTTTTGCGGGCCAGCGAAACCATATCGCCGGTCATGTCGATGCCGATTGCCATGCCGGTTGGGCCAACGCTTTTTGAGGCTAGAAACACATCAAGTCCGCCACCGGCGCCCAGATCGACAACCGTCTCACCTTCCTTGATGGAGGCCATGGCCACCGGATTACCACAAGACAGGCCCATATTGGCCTCGGCAGGAATGGAAGCCAGTTCCTCGTCGCTATAACCAAAGGCGTTGGCGATGCCCTTGATGCCCTCTTGATCCGAAGACAGCCCCGATTTGGCCACCGAGCCATAACCCTTGCGCACGGCATCTGTAATTACGTCACTCATTTTATCGTCTCCTTTTTAGTGGTCTTTGCCCCAGTGCAGCATGAGGGATCATCAATGCAGCACTCATTGGCAAAAAAATCAAACGTCTGTTGCATAACGCTATAATCGGCACGGCAAATCAGAGATGTACCACGACGTTCCTGCGCCACCAGGTCAACTTCAATCAATTTATGAAGATGGTGGCTCAGGGTGGAGGCTGGCACACCAAGGCGCTGTTGCACACTGGTCACCGGCAGGCCCTTGTCCCCCGCCCGCACCAGCAGGCGATAGACCGAAAGCCTCGTCTCATTACCAAGCGCGGCCATTCTTTTTGCGATTTGTTCAAGTGTCATGAGCACACCTTAGAGCAACCAAAAAGGCATTGCAACCATATTTCTAGTTTTATGGAAATATAAGTACATCACCTCGCTTCGCAAGTGGGCTGCCGCCCACACCCGCTTGGGAGGAGACCTCCCAAACCCACCCTTTTTTAAATTCAAAAAGAAGGGGGTTTGGGGGAAAACTTTTCCCCAAATGGGTGTGGGTGATAGCCCGCTCGCGCAGCGAGAACAGCGTCAGTTATTTTTCGACAGACGCTTTAATAGGCAACAGATGCGCGATGGCGTTGGCGTAATAAGACAGCAACACGAGCTCTTCGCTATTAGCGCGATAGAGGCCGTCTTTTTCCTCGACGAGGCGGCGCAGGATGAGCATACGCAGACCTGTGCTGACAGCATAATCGCGATCCATGCGTGGCAGGTGCACATGAACGCCCGCGCTTTCGATGTGGGAAATAAAGTTAGAGACCCGCGCCTTTAGCTCAAATTCGCTGATCCACTGATCGCTGGTTTGCAGCACGGCGCTGGCCACCAGCGAAACCGGCAGGGCGGGCACCACCCGGCCCACCTCATTCATCAGATAACGGCCCAGGTTTTCGATCTCTTTGAAGCGCCGCTCTTTTTCCAGCTTTCGAAAATCAAGGGCGCGCTCGGCCAGATAGTTTTTCAGCGAGACGGGGTGGCCAAAGCTTACGCAGGCATAGCCGTAGGAATACCAGCGCCCGCGCAGTTTCATCCAGATGTTTTTGCCGATAAAGCGCAGGAAATGAAAAAAGCTGAAACGTTTCTTGCGCGACTTCTCAAGCTCTTGCGAAGCGGTCAGAATACGATCTTCTAGCACCCGGTCATAGTTGAGGCCGACCGGAATGAACACCACGTCACGCTTATAGTCAGGGTCGAAATCGCTGACCATATAGGAAAACAATCCCAGTTTTGGATCGCGCAAACTGCCATCGCGCGACAGTCCGCCCTCGGGGAAAATGGCCTGCGTAACACCGCCTTTGGTCGCCATGGCCACATAACGCGCCAGCACCTTGCGATAAAGATCATTGTCAGATCCCCGGCGGATAAAATAGGCTCCCATGGTGCGAATAATGCTTTGCAGCATAAAAACCCGCGCCCATTCGCCCACCGCATAGGACAAAGCCGAATTGCTCGAGGCCATATAGGTGACCAGCACATAATCCATATTGCTGCGATGGTTCATGACGAAAATGACGGTGCTGTCCGGGTCAACCTTGCGCAAGGCATCATCATCACTATAGCCAAGACGCACCCGATAAAGCAGATTGGAAAGCCAGCGCGCCAGCTTGGCCCCGATGCGAAAATAGGCATAGGCATTAAAGGCAGGGACGATCTCGCGAGCGTAACGGTGCACTTCTTTCATAACCGCTTCACGCGGAATATTGTCCCGCTCGGCGCGCCGCTCAACCGCCTTGATGACCTCTTCGTCAAATACCAGACGATCAATCAAAGCCTGACGCTTAGTCAGCTTGAAGGGCTGGATGCGTAATTTTAGGCGGGTATTCAGCTCATCAATGGCGCGATTGACACGGCGACGAAACAACCAGCGCAGACCCGGCACAAGAATACGGTCGAGCAAAGATAAAACGGCGAAAAAGCCAATAAGCAGCGCTAACCACAGTGGAATGACGACCGAACTTGCCATACGGGTTCCCTTCAACTCCCAGTGAACGCGTTTGGCAGCCCGGTTTCAAGCCTTAAATCACAGCAGGCCTCTCCGTTTCCGACGCCACAATCAGCTCTCTTCGAGCTTTTTACCACCGACATAGGCGACGCGCAGCATGTTGGTGGCACCGGGTGTGCCAAGCGGGACCCCAGCCGTGATAACAACGCGCTCTCCGTTTTGCGCAAAGCCTTCTCTATGGGCAATCTCACAGGCTCCCTCGACCATCTCATCCATATCAGTTGGATCTTCGGTGCGCACACAATGCACCCCCCACAAAATGGTCAGGCGGCGGGCCGTTTCACAGATGGGCGTTAAGGCCAGCAGCGGCTGGCTCGGGCGTTCTCGTGCCGTGCGAAGGGCCGTCGATCCTGTGGCCGTATAAATCAGAATGGCAGCACTATCGAGCGTGTCGGCGACCATGCGGCAGGCAAAAGAAATGGCATCCGCCGTGGTCGCTTCGGGCGGCGTTGACTGCGCCCTGATGATCGTATTGTAATACTGGTCCTGCTCGACCTCGATGGCCACCTTGTCCATGGTCCCGACCGCTTCGAGCGGATATTCGCCAACAGCGCTTTCAGCTGACAGCATAACCGCATCCGCCCCCTCAAAAACGGCGGTGGCGACATCAGAGACTTCAGCACGGGTTGGCACTGGCGCTTCTATCATGCTTTCCAGCATCTGGGTGGCCACAACCACCGGCTTGCCGGCTTGTCTGGCCGAGCGCAATATGCGTTTTTGCAGCCCCGGCACCTGCTCCAGTGGCATCTCGACGCCAAGATCACCACGGGCGATCATCAAGCCGTCTGATTCTTCGATAATCCCATCAAGCTCGTCAATGGCCGTGGGTTTCTCGATTTTTGCCATAATAAAGGCCTTGCCATTGGCAAGCTCACGCGCCTCGACCACATCACCGACCCTTTGCACAAAGGACAGAGCAATCCAGTCAACGCCAACCGAGGTGGCATATACAAGATCAGCCCGATCCTTGTCGGTCATGGCCGAAAAAGGCAACACGGTATCAGGACAACTAATGCCCTTGTTTTTGGACAGCTTGCCCCCGACCAACACGGTGGCATTGATAAAGTCAGCACCATGTTCCTTCACGACCATGCGTAATTTGCCATCATCAAGGATCAGCTCATCGCCAATAGAGACGCTTTCGATTATTTCCTTGTGGGGCAGATAAACTCTTGTCTTGTCGCCAATTTTTTCATCCAGATCAAAGCGGAACGGCTCGCCTTTTTTGATCTTGGTCTTTTTCTCAATATCGCCAATGCGCAGTTTTGGTCCCTGCAAATCGCACAAGATGCCGATGGGGCGATTGACTTCTTTTTCCACAGCGCGGATGCGACCATGCAATATTTTCATATCTTTATGAGAGGTATGACTCATATTGATGCGAAAGACATCTACGCCTGTTTCGAACAGGGCCTTGATCATTTTCGGGGAGTCTGAAGCTGGCCCGATGGTGGCCACGATTTTTACACGCCTTATGCGTTTCATACGCTAATTGTTTCCATTTTCGCCAGGATCAGTCAGGCGGATCGTCCAATCATTTTCATTGGTCGTATCAACCTCGAAGAAACCGGCCTTTCTAAATCCACGTTCAACGCAGTTTTTTTCTGCGTTCTTGATGGTAAATGACTTGTTTTTCACACACATAAGCGCCTTGCCCGCCCATTCTCCATCGCGGACATAATCCTCGGCGTGAATGTAATAATAGCGCGCATTGAGCTTGCCCTTCAGGATATCTGAACAATTATTGGCATTGACATTCCACCATCCTTCGGTGACCCAACCCTTTTCATCGCGATATCCTATGACCACCCCAATTCGGCTTTTTGTCATGTTGCACAGCTTCAGATCGGCCAATGCCCTGTCTGAGCCTGCGGTGATCATTACACCAGCAACCAGCACAAAAGCAATTGTTTGAGCGCAATTTTTCCAGATTTTTAGCACGCTCTTCCCCCCTGTCTACTCATCTGTCTCAACTTTCCCCCTAACAACCGGCCCCATGCCTGTTCCTGATCGCGAGGCTTTTTTATGCATTCTCAAGCAGAATAAGCCGAAAATCGTTTACATTTGTACCCGTTGATCCGGTGAACAGCAAATCACCCAAAGCATCAAAAAAGGCACCTGAATTGTTATCGGCAAGAAAAGTGGCGGGATTGAGCTTTTGTGCGTGTGCGCGTTGCAAAGTGGACGGAAAGATCATCGCACCAGCCGGATCACCGGGCTGCCCTGTGCCGCCATCACAACCATCCGTGTCAGCGCAAAGGGCATAAACACCTTCCAGACCACCTGGCGATTTGTCAAGCTCCAGCGCCAAAGCCAGCGCATATTCCTGATTAGGACCACCGCGCCCGCGCCCCGTGACCTTCACTGTCAGTTCACCACCTGACGAAAGGGCCAGTTTTTCGCCCGATTTTTTATATTGCCGGATAAGCTCTGCATCCTTTCTGGCCACATCCCGCGCTTCCCCCTCAACCCCCCAGCCCAGATTGGGCCTATTATCATAACCCGCCAGCGCCAGTCGGCTGCCTATCCCCGAAAAAGCATTTCCATTACTGGTAATACAACGCCACGTGGCCGCCGATAAAAGCGGATCATCGCAGCCCAATGTTTCATTGGCCGGATTTTCAAGCGCTGCCCTTACTGAAGGGGCGACAGCTATATTATAGTGCTCCAGCACAAAGCGGGCATCCGCAAGGCTTGACGCATCCTCAACGGTAACGCCCGAACCGATCACAGCAGGGTCATTCCCGACGACATCGGAAATGGCCAGCGTCACCAGTCGCGCCGGAAACGCCGCCTGTGCCAATCCCCCGCCCTTGATCTTCGAGAGATGCCGACGCACACTATTGATCTCATCAATCCGCGCACCAGAACGCAAAAGGGCCTTCGTCACGTCCTGCTTCTCGGCCAGCGACAGCCCCTCAACCGGCGCACACCACAAGGCCGATGCCCCGCCGGACAACAACACCACCACCAGATCCTGTGCGCCTGCCTGCCCGGCCAGTTGCAAGGCCCGCTTTGCCCCGCGCACTGAGCCCTCATCCGGCACCGGATGCCCCGCATGAATCCATTCCAAGGGATAAATCGCCTCAAAGCCATCAGGCTTGCCCACCGCCACACCACATATGCGTGTCCGGTCCACAAGCCGCACATGCAGATAATGGCGCACGGCCACCTTCATCATGCTCCCCGCTGCCTTGCCCCCGGCCAGCAGGATTATTTCCCCATGATCAGGCGGCGACGGCAGAAACTGCTCCAGACAATTTTCAGGATGCGCCGCCCGAACAGCCGCCTTGAAGCAATCCATCATCAAGCGGCGCGCCGTTTCTTCTCGCATCAATTTCGATCCTTGAACCTTGCCCACATATCCGGTCGGCGGGATTTTGTCAGCTCCCGTGCCTGTTGCGCACGCCATTTTTCGATCTTGCCATGATTGCCCGACAACAATATAGCGGGGATCTCGCGCCCTTCCCATTGGCGCGGTTTGGTATAGTGTGGATATTCCAGCAGGCCGTTTTCATGGCTTTCGCTGTCCAGACTATCCGCCGATCCAATGACGCCGGGCAACAGGCGCACCACACTATCAATCAGCACCATGGCGGCAATTTCCCCCCCTGACAAAACATAGTCGCCAATGGAGATCTCTTCAATATTACGCGCCTCCAGCAAGCGCTGATCGACCCCTTCAAAGCGCCCGCACAAAATGGTCACGCCCGGACCAGTCGCCAGCTTGTGCGCCCTTTTCTGGGTCAGCGGCTTGCCACGCGGCGACATATAAATCAGCGGGTTTTGTTCATCACTCTTCGCAATTGTCTGGTCAATCGCTTTGGCCAGCACATCGGCGCGCAACACCATGCCAGGACCGCCCCCGGCGGGCGTATCATCAACGGTGCGGTGTTTATCCGTGGCAAAACCGCGAATGTCGACACTGTGCAAGGCCCACAACTTCTCGCGCAAAGCCCGACCACACAGGCTCTCACCAAGCGGCCCGGGAAACATTTGCGGCTGGATAGACAATATAGTAGCGGTCCATATATCACTGGCCGATATATCACTGGTCCATGGACCTTTGTCGGTACTGGTCATATTATGCGACTTCTTTGCTGGTGGAATGTCTTATGGCGATAGTGGAGCCCAGAGCAAATATATAGGGCCAGTACAAATATATAGGGAATGACATGCAGATCAAGCGGACAAGCGATATATGATCGCACAAAGACAGCTAACA
>JAKIUO010000045.1 GCA_021647535.1 Hyphomicrobiaceae bacterium | reverse complement strand
GCGCATCGGTTTCATATTCAACATGCGCCGTCGAAATCGTAATGCCACGCTCTTTTTCTTCAGGAGCCTTATCAATATCTTCAAAGGCAAACGCTTCCGCGCCACTGGCTTCAGCCATCACCTTGGTAATCGCCGCTGTCAAAGTCGTCTTGCCGTGGTCAACATGGCCAATCGTACCAATATTGGCATGTGGCTTCGTGCGTTCAAATTTCTCTTTGGACATATCTTCTCACCCTACCTGAATGTCATTTACGTCAAGTCATTTTCAGATCCAGCCCTTTGACTCCAGGCCAGATCCATATCCTATCGGACACATATAATCTCTAATTGGAGCCGTTTCAAACCGTTCGCAGTCGCAAACGCACGAAAACCAATTTATTTTGATCGCTCAAATAAAAGAAGAGCAATGGAGCGGGTGAAGGGAATCGAACCCTCGTCATCAGCTTGGAAGGCTACTGCTCTACCATTGAGCTACACCCGCATTTCATCGAAAAAAAGTTCAACAAGTCCCATCATTCCATTTCATCCACACGAAAGAAAAGACGCTGGACGGATGGTGGAGGAGGTTGGATTTGAACCAACGTAAGCATAGCTAACGGGTTTACAGCCCGTCCCCTTTAACCACTCGGGCACTCCTCCCGGTCCGTCGTCTCACTTCATGCTTGACCAAATAGCTTCGCCCCACCGGTTATAGTAGGGGTCAGCGCCCGTTTATGGAGCCATGCTCTCCTTCTGTCAACCTCAAATTCGGCCAAAAACGAGGGAAACAACACCATCCGCCAGTTTTGGCTCAAACCATGTGGATTTAGGCGGCATAACCTGCCCTTGCTCAGCCACCGCCATCAAATCATCCATGCTGGTTGGAAACAGCGAAAACGCGATCTCCCAGCCCTCGCCATCGACACGCTTCGAGAGCTCGCGCACCCCCCTGATGCCACCAACAAAATCAATACGATCATCCTTGCGCGGATCCTTGATACCAAGCAACGGCTCAATAATATAGGCGCTTAACAGTGAAATATCGAGGCGCTCAACCGGATCCTCTGGCACAAGCTCCTTATTGATCTCCAGCTCATACCATTGCCCGTCCACATACATACCAAAATGCCTGATAGTGGCGGGCTTAACCGGCTTGTCCGATTTTGTCAGCGTGAAATTTTTCTCAATTGCTGTTAATAACTGCTCGCGGGACAGGCCGTTCAGATCCTTGACCAAACGGTTATAATCAAGAATTTTCATCTCGTGATGTGGAAAGATAACAGAAAGGAACCTGTGGTGAATGGCATCTGCTTCGCCACCAAGAGAGGCGCTGATACGAGAGGCTGCCGCCGATCTGTGGTGACCATCAGCTATATAGATGGCAGGCATGTCTTCAAAACCGGCGCTCAACTCGCCAATCATGTCATCATCATAGATCACCCAGAGCTGGTGGCGCACGCCATCTTCACCGGTCACATCCATATCCGCTTCACCAGAAGTTGCGACAGCTATGATTTCGTCAATCCGCGGGGCCTTGGGGTAGGCCAGCATCACAGGCCCGGTCTGCGCGTTCACAGCTTCGATCTGGCGCACCCGGTCATCTTCTTTCACAGGCCTTGTATACTCATGCTTGCGAATACGGTTCTTATCATATTCCGCAACAGAAGCCGCTGCGACGAGGCCCGTCATCTGCACCTTGCCCCAGGTCAAACGATAGGCGTAATAGACCGGAATGTCTTCTTGCAGCAAGAGCTTTTTATCCACAAGTTTTTGCATGTTTTGCGCAGCCATGGCATAGACCTGCGGATCATAAGGGGACAAATCTTCGGGCAAATCGATCTCCGGCTTGGAGATATGCAAAAAACTGTGCGGCTTGCCCCTGGCTTTTTCTCGCGCTTCAGCACTGGATAGAACATCATAGGGAGGGGCAAGAATTTCATCGGCATGATTTGTTGCCGGTCGCAACCCCCGAAAAGGACTGATCAAAGACATCTCATTTCTCCTTACTCTCATATAAAGGGACAGTATCCCAAACAGATTGAGGCCAAACAATTTAATGAACGGAAAAACACCAATGCTCGCAAAAGGTCAAGGACCAATCCTGATTGCCGGACAAACAGCCAGCGGCAAATCCGGGCTGGCTCTCAAACTGGCGCAAGAGCATGACGGCATCATTATCAATGCCGACAGTATGCAGGTCTATGGCGAGCTGCAAATCCTCACGGCCCGCCCGGGCCTTGACGAAATGCAGGACATTTCCCACAGGCTCTATGGACATATTAATGCCAGTACCGCCTATTCCCTGGGCCAATGGTTGCAAGATGTTGAGCGCACACTCCTTGAAATCGAGCAAGTTGGCAAACGGGCGATCATTGTTGGCGGCACAGGCCTCTATTTCAAAGGGCTGCTGGAGGGCCTCTCCCCCGTCCCCGACATTCCCGATGATGTTCGCGACAAATGGCGCACACAAGCCCTTGACCCTGCCATTGATCTACACAAGCAGCTGCACGCACTTGACCCGGCAATAGCCAATCAATTGCTGCCCTCAGATCGCCAAAGGCTGGCGCGCGCCCTTGAAGTTATCGAGGGCACCGGTAAATCGCTGCTTTACTGGCAGACCCAACCGGAAAAAGCGCTGCTTGACCCAGATAAAACTGAAAAAATCATGATCAGCATCGAGCGGGCCGAACTGTATAAAAAGTGCGATCAGCGCTTTGAGCAGATGATGCAGAACGGCGTCCTTGCCGAGGTGGAAGAATTACTCCGCCTCAACCTGCCCCCCACCCTGCCCGCCATGCGCGCCCTTGGCGTGCGCCCGCTTAGCGCTTTTTTGCAGGGAGAAATCAGCAAGGAAGAGGCGGTTGAGCGCGCAAAAACGGAAACGCGACAATATGCGAAACGGCAAAACACCTGGCTCAAGAGTAATATGATTACGTGGAATGCTGTTAATTTGTAATATATGGAATAATTTTTATCAGTTATATTCTCATAAATTTGCAAATAGGCCTTGACCCCGACTTTGCAAATGGATAGCTTGTGGCGCTCTTGAACACTGTTTGTGGGCTTGATATTTTATGTGGAATAGTTTGACGGGTTGGATATGATATGGCTGCCAACCCATGCCGATTGTCACAAACTGCCCCTTTGAAACTGTCAGGTTTGCCCATGGGCCCAGAGCCTTTTTATGACCCAGAACGCTTTATAACAAAGAGCGCTTTATGACGAAGAATGTTTTGTCCTCCATATCTCATATAATGAGATGCCCCCTATCAGGATCACCATTTGGGTGAACAACAAGAAGTGAGAAGTGCAAATGGCCCGCGAATTGACAGGCGCTGAAATCATCATCAAAGCCTTGATGGAGCAAGGCGTTGAGCACATATTTGGCTATCCCGGCGGGGCCGTCTTGCCGATTTATGATGAGATTTTCAAGCAAAACCACTTCGAGCATATTCTGGTGCGCCATGAACAAGGCGCTTTGCACGCCGCCGAAGGCTATGCCCGCTCAACCGGCAAAGTCGGCGTTGCCCTTGTCACCTCTGGCCCTGGCGCAACCAATGCCGTTACTGGGCTGACGGACGCCATGCTCGACAGCATTCCCCTTGTCTGCATCACCGGCCAGGTGCCAACCGCGTTGATCGGCCTGGATGCGTTTCAAGAAGCCGATATTGTTGGCATCACCCGCCCCTGTACCAAGCACAACTATCTGGTCAAAAGCGTTGATGATCTGGCCAAGGTCATCCACGAAGCCTTTTATATCGCTCGATCTGGCCGCCCCGGTCCGGTCGTTATTGATATTCCCAAGGATATTCAGTTCGCCTCAGGGCCTTATCAGTCCCCGGCAAAAATCGGCCATCCGACCTATCGGCCCCAGCTCAAGGGCGACCAGAACGATATACGCCGCGCCGTCGACATGATCGCTGCCGCAAAAAAACCGGTATTTTACACAGGCGGCGGCGTCATCAATTCTGGCACAGCCGCTTCAACTTTGTTGCGCGAACTCGTTAAAATCACCGACTTTCCGATCACTTCGACCCTCATGGGGCTTGGCGCTTTTCCAGCCTCCGACAAGCACTGGCTCGGTATGCTTGGTATGCACGGCACTTATGAAGCCAATCTGGCCATGCATGATTGCGACCTGATGATCAATATCGGTGCGCGCTTTGATGACCGCATTACCGGGCGTATTGATGCCTTTTCCCCTGATTCCACAAAAATCCACATTGATATCGACAAGAGTTCCATCAACAAAACCGTCAATGTCGATCTGCCGATTATTGGTGATGTGGCCCATGTTCTTGAGGATTTGTTGGGCGTCTGGAAAGACAAAAAGCCCAAACGCGATACCAAGGCGCTGGCCGCGTGGTGGCGTCAGATTGAAGAGTGGCGGGGGATCAAATGCCTGAACTACAAGCCTGACCATGAGCATATCATGCCGCAATATGCCATTGAGCGCCTCTATGAGCTCACCAAGGACAAAGATACCTATATCACCACCGAGGTTGGCCAGCATCAGATGTGGGCGGCGCAATATTACCATTTCGAGGAACCCAACCGCTTCATGACCTCTGGCGGCCTTGGCACGATGGGCTATGGCCTGCCCGCTGCCGTTGGCGTACAAATCGCCCATCCTGATGCGCTGGTCATTGATATTGGCGGCGACGGCTCTGTGCAAATGACCATGCAGGAAATGGCCACCGCCGTGCAATATGGCGCGCCGATCAAGATCTTCATCCTCAATAACAGCTATCTGGGCATGGTGCGCCAGTGGCAAGAGTTGCTGCACGAAGAGCGCTATTCTCATTCCTATAGCGAGGCCATGCCCGATTTCGTCAAGCTGGCCGAAGCTTATGGCGGGGTTGGTTTCAAGGTTGAAAAACCCGATGAACTTGATGACGCCATCAGGGAAATGATTGCCGTGGACAAGCCGGTTTTGTTCGATTGCCGTGTCCAAAAACTGGCCAACTGCTTTCCGATGATCCCGTCTGGCGAAGCGCACAATAATATGCTGCTTGGCGATAGTGACGATATTGGCAGCGCCATTGGCAGCAAGGGCAAAATGCTCGTTTAGACTTGGTTCTGCTGACTGTTTTGCGCCGCGATTTTCCGGCCTGAGCGCAGCTGCATGAAAAATGAAATGGAAGGTAGCAGACGTGACATCTCCACAGCAACCCGTTGGATCAGCCTATTTCCTGACCGATAGCAAGGAAAAGGAAGAGACCCACACGCTCTCTATTCTTGTTGACAATGAACCAGGTGTGCTGGCGCGTGTCATTGGCCTCATATCGGGACGTGGCTACAATATTGACAGCCTGACCGTATCGGAAATATCCCATCAAAAACACATCTCACGCATCACCATTGTCACCGTTGGCACGCCGCGTGTCATCGAACAGATCACTCATCAGCTGGAACGGCTGATCCCTGTACACCGGGTTTATGACCTCACAAAGGGCGGCGCTCATGTGGAGCGGGAGCTGGCTCTGGTCAAGGTTCAGGGAAAGGGCGACGCCCGCCTCGAAGCTCTGCGCCTTGCCGAAGCCTTTAAAGCTACGGTGGCGGACGCTTCGACCGAGCATTTCGTCTTCCAGATCACCGGTCGCCCCGGCAAGATCGATCAATTCATCTCGCTGATGAAACCGCTTGGCCTCGCCAATGTAGCTCGCACAGGGATCGCGGCGCTTTCGCGCGGAGCTGATCAGGTATAGAAGAGAGTCATACTCAAAATGATCGCCCGTTTCTATCGAGCGGTGCTGCCGGGCAGAGCTGTCGGGCGGAGCGAACAAACAGCTTGCATGAAAGCCCCCTCAACAGCTAGGTGAGGGCAACACTATTTCAAACAAATGATGACAACAAAAATCAGAGGACCATTATGCGCGTATATTATGATCGAGATGCCGACGTCAATCTTATCAAAGGCAAAAAAGTAGCCATTATCGGCTATGGCTCGCAGGGACATGCCCATGCGCTTAATCTGAATGATAGCGGTGCCAAAGAGGTTGTCGTTGCACTTCGCTCCAGTTCAGCCTCCGTCAAAAAAGCCGAGGGCGAAGGTCTCAAGGTGATGTCCGTAAAAGACGCCGCCAAATGGGCCGATGTCATGATGATGCTGACCCCTGACGAGCTACAGGCCGATATTTATTATGACAATCTGCATGAGCACATGAAAGAAGGCGCGGCGCTGCTTTTTGCCCATGGTCTCAATATTCACTTCAATCTCATCGAACCGCGCAAGGATCTCGATATTTTGATGGTCGCGCCAAAAGGCCCTGGCCATACAGTGCGCGGCGAATATAAACGCGGCGCTGGCGTCCCCTGCCTGATCGCCATCCATCAAGATGCCACCGGCAACGCACAAGACATTGCGCTTTCTTATGCTTCAGGCATTGGCGGTGGTCGCGCCGGTATCATCGAAACCAATTTTCGCGAAGAGTGCGAAACCGATCTGTTCGGCGAACAGGCCGTTTTGTGCGGCGGTGCTGTCGAACTCATGCGGGCCGGTTTTGAAACGCTGGTTGAAGCGGGTTACGCTCCTGAAATGGCCTATTTTGAATGTGTGCACGAGATGAAACTGATCGTTGACCTCATCTATGAAGGCGGCATGTCCAACATGAACTATTCCATTTCCAACACGGCGGAATATGGCGAATATGTCTCTGGCCCACGGATCATCACATCCGACACCAAAAAGGCCATGAAAGAAGTGCTCGACGATATTCAGAACGGTAAATTCGTCAAAGACTGGATGGTCGAAAACAAAGTCCGCCAGACCGGCTTTAAAGCCATGCGCAACAAATGCGACGAGCACCCTGTCGAAGAAGTCGGCGCCAAGCTACGCGCCATGATGCCATGGATTGCCGAAGGTGGCATGGTCGACAAGACAAAGAACTAGAACTAGAACTAGAACTAGAACTAGAACTAGAACTAGAACTAGAACTAGAACTAGAACTAGAACTAGAACTAGAGTGTTTTCTTTGGAGCAGACCCTTGCAGCCTTTTGGTCAGCAGGGGTCTGTTTCATTTTATGAGATGGCGATACTCATAAATATCAGGCCGCTTAACATGCCCATGATGACAAAAGCGCATTTGAAATTGTTGATACAGGCAGATTGATCGATCTGTTGCATATTATTCATTGGGCTAACTCCTTGTTTACTTGAAACTCTAATAAACAAGTGGAAAAACCAGAGTGTTTCTCGCAAAAATATACAAAAAAAGAGGGGCACCCACATGGGTGCCCCTCTTTTTTGATGTGATACCAGCTCGCATTTTATTATTTGGCGGGTCGCCAAAATTCAGATTCGCAGATAAACCCCAAACAGCCTGTCACCTTCATGCGGCCATCGCTCAAAAGGTTCAAATATCCGGTATAGGTGGAGCCACCTCTTTTAGGATCATAAACAACCCCCTGCCACTTATTGGCAGCGGTTGGCTTCATATTATAGGCCACTGGCAGGCCGATAATCGGGCGTGTACGCAAACGGGCATCGCCATTATTATCATCAATCAACGGACGCCCATTGGCATCTTTTGGGTCACGCAACCAGACGATCCTGGCACATAAAGTCCCACCGCCACACACTGCGACTTTCATTTTCGCCAAGCCGTCTTCGCCCACCCAGAGCCCTTTGGCTCCCTTGGCAAAAGCGCCTCCGCCAAAGACCAGCCCACCAAGAGCCAATCCCGCAACAAACAAAAACCCACGACTAAAATTCTTCATAAATAATCTCCGGCCTAGCATATGGTTGCAAAATGCAACTTGATTTAGCGTCTTATACCAATCTCTACAAAACAGGCAAACACTCTTTCTATAGCTAAAAAGTTTTATGCGGCATTTCAATGGCCAGAACAGCACACTGTTAACAGGTTATTCTTCCCTGCCGGCACTTTCCAGAATGGCTGCAACGCCCATCCCACCGGCAGTACAGATCGAAATAAGCCCTCTGCCCGCCCCTCTTTCATGCAATTGCTTGGCCAGCAGCGACAAAATGCGCCCCCCGGTGGCGGCAAAAGGGTGACCATAAGCCAGACTGGAGCCTTTGACATTCATTTTAGCGCGATCAATGGAGCCCAGCGGCTTCTTCAGGCCCAGCACAGACTTGCAATAGTCTTCGTCTTCCAAAGCCTTGAGTGTACACAAAACCTGCGCCGCAAAGGCTTCATGCACCTCATAGAGATCAAAATCCTGCAAAGCCATGTCATTGCGCTGCAGCAATTTGGCAATGGCGATGGTCGGAGCCATCAACAAACCATCCCCCGCCACAAAATCAACCGCAGAGGTTTGCGCATCGGTGAGCCAGGCCAGAACGGGCAGGTCATGCTCCCTGGCCCACGCTTCAGAGGCCAGCAAAGTGGCCGATGCCCCATCGGTCAGCGGCGTTGAGTTGGCAGCGGTCAAAGTGCCTTTGGCCGAACGGTCAAAAGCGGTGCGCAATTCGCCCAGCTTCTCCAGCGTCGTGTCTGTCCTGATATTATTATCGCGAAAAACGCCCGCGCACGGCACAATCAAATCATCATGAAAGCCTTCATCATAGGCCTTGGCGGCATTCTGGTGGCTGGTAAAGGCCAGCTCATCCTGCGCGGTGCGCTCAATCGCCCACTCCTTGGCCATCAGCTCACAATGCTGCCCCATCGACATTTTTGTACGCGGCTCACCCGTCGAGGGGGCGTTGGGGGCCAGCTCGCGCATTTTCAGCCCCTTGAAGGCCGACAGCTTGGCCATAAAAGAGCGCCCGCGCGAGGCGGCAACCAACCGCTTGGCAAATTTGCGTGAAAACACGATGGGCGCATCTGAAACCGTGTCCGAGCCTGCCGCTATGCCACATTCAATCTGCCCGCTGGCAATTTTTGCGCCAATGCCCATGGCCGCCTGCAGGCTGGTGCCGCAGGCCTGCATCATGGTGATACCGGGGGTGGAAGCTGCCAAAGTCGTGCCGACCACCGCCTCTCGCGCCAGGTTCCAGTCTTTGGCATGGGTGACAACAGCGCCCGCCACAACCTCATCAACATGCGTGCCTGACAGCGCGAATTTGTCGGTCAAGCCTTGCAAAACGGTCGTCAGCATGTCCAGATTGGTGAGATCCCCATACATGGTGTGCGAGCGGCAAAACGGCGTTCTGACACCGCCGACAATCGCCACACGGCGTAGCTCTTTATGGACCATTTGTTCACCCGTTTCCTGTTCGCGATTGTTCTAATTTTTGTCGTTTTCTGGCTCGGCAAGGCTTTGGTCATAGTGAAGAGGCCCCCCTCTAAAGGGCGCAAAACCTGTGCCAAAAATCACCCCGGCATCGGCCAGATCAGCATTTGCAACAACCTTCTCATCGACAACCTTGTGGCATTCATCAACCAGCGTGCGCAACAGTTCGCGGCCCAGCTGGTCAAGATCATAAGCCTCACGGTCAAAATCTTTTTTGACCGGCTTGCCCTGGCTCCATTTGTAAAATCCACGTCCGGTTTTCTTGCCAAGATTTTTCCCCTTGACCAAACGATCCAGATCCCCCCCAAGCGGTGGCGAAATGCCGAGAATTTGTCCCACATTGGTGATGATATCGAGCCCGACAACATCAGACAGCTCAATCGGCCCCATGGGCATACCAAAATCCAGCGCCGCCTGATCCAGCACTTCGGCGGGCATTCCATCTTGATGTCGGGCAATGGCGGCCATCATATAGGGAGCCAGAACGCGGTTAACGAGAAAGCCCGGCGCACTGGCGACTTTCAAAGGCGATTTCCTGATTTTGGCGACAAAAGACGCCCCCTTGTCGATGATCGCCTCATCGCTGTCCTTGCCTCTGATGACTTCGACCAAAGGCATTTTGGCGACGGGATTAAAGAAATGCAACCCGATAAGCTGAGAGGGGTCGCTCAAGCCTTGCGCTATATCTTCGATTTTCAAAGACGAGGTATTGGTGGCCAGCACGCACGCCTTGCGCTTGGCTTTTTCCAGCCCGGCCAACACTTTTTGTTTGACCTCCAGCACTTCGACAATGGCTTCGATAATGACATCGGCACGAGGCACATGCTTGCCATCGCGGTCAGCAATGAGGCGCGCCATGGCGGCGTCAACAGCCTGTTTCTTTTTAAGACGTTTGCGAAACAGCTTTTTGGCGCGTTGGCGGGCCTTTTCAATCTGCTCGGCATCAAGATCCTGCAGACTGACTTCCATGCCGGAGAACACGCACCAGGCGGCAATATCGCCGCCCATCAGTCCGGCGCCGACCACATGGACACGCATCGGCTTGAAACTCTTGTCGCCAGCTTCCGCCTTTAGCAGCTCGGAAAGCTTGAACACCCGGCGCAGATTGCGCGAGGTTTGCGAGGCCATGAGCGGCGCAAACATATTGGTTTCCTCAACCCGCATACGCTCGATGTCATCCCCATATTTTTCAAAAAAATCAATCAGTCTGAACGGGGCCGGATAGTGATCTTCACGTATTTTTACAGCGGTCTTCTTGCGCATCTGATTGGCCAGAAAACGACGAGCAGGTTTGAGCAGCATCAGTTTTTTGAGGAAAGACAAGGGTTTTGATTTGCGTTTCGCCAAAACGGCCTTGCGAGCTGCCCAGCGCAAATTGTGACGGGTGGCCACCAGCTGATCGACCAGCCCGATGGCTTTGGCCACGTTGGAGCGCAGCATACGCGCCGTCAACATGGTGGTCATGGCACCAACCGGCCCGGCAGTATGTATAGAGCGAAGGGTGCCGTGCAGACCGGGAACAATGCCCAGTTTGACCTCGGGAAACCCTAGCCTTGTGCCCTCTTCACGATCCGCAATGCGATAATGACAGGCCAGAGCGAACTCCAGCCCGCCGCCAAGGCAATAGCCATGAATGGCCGCCACCACGGGTACCCGCAGCTTTTCGACACGATTGAGCAGCTCAATGGCGGGCAGAACGAAATCGCGCGCTTCTTCTGGCGTGGTCATTTTCTCAAATTCGCGAATATCGGCACCGGCGATAAAATTATTACTCTTGGCCGACAAAAAGACCAGCCCGATAATATCGCCAAGACTGGCTGATTTTTCGGCCATTTCGACGATCTGCAACAGCTCTTGCGTCGGACGACGCCCCAGCACATTCATGCTTTCGTTCTGGCGATCAAATGTCGCCCAGGCGATGCCCTCGGCATCAACCTCATAGCGCCAGTCTTTGAGTTGGGGGAGGTTTTCCGTCATGCTCGGGGTCCGCCTTGCTTTACTAACTGCTCTTGCCGCACCTACTCTGCAGCTACGTCTTTCTGCTTGTCACTTTTTACCGCAGCGATCTTCTTGCTACTTGTCGTCTTTCTACTTGTCGTGGCTGCACTCTTATAGTGAGGAATGACTTCATCAGGACTAAACTGGTCAACTGCAATAACCCTGCCAATCAGCTCGTCAAGCTCGCGCAGATCATCGGCTTCATGGGCCGTGATGATTTTTTGATCGACAGCTTCCTTGAACCAGTCCGACCTGTGATGGCGGTGGATTTTGCCACTGCGCACGGCTCTTTCAATAGCTTTTTCAGCGCGCTCCAGCGTCACCGCCAGTTTCAGGGTATATTCAAGGATACCGGTGGGATCGTCGGGGTTCTCATTAATATAGATTTCACTGGTGAGGCGATCACGCACCTCACCTGGCTCAATAGCCAGCGCCACAACTTTTTTACCCAGCCGATCACTGGCCGGTCGCCGGCGCACACCAAGCGGTTGCGCCACGATTTTCATGATAAATGCAGCCCAGCGGATGGGGAAATTGTCGATCACACCCTGCAAGGCCATATCAAACCGATAAAGTGCATTTCTGGCGCACAGCTCGACAATAAGCTTATCGCTTTCCGGTTCGCCATCATCTTCAAAACGCTTCAAAACAGCGGACAACAGATAGAGCTCGGACAGGGCATCTGCCATGCGTCCGGTGATTTTCTGCTTGGTTTTGAGCCCTCCGGCGAGCACGCCCACAGTCATATCAGCGACAAAGGCAAAAGAGCGGCTGGAACTACCAAGCGCGCGATACCATTGTTCGGTTTCTGGCGCATGTCCCGGCCCTCTGACAAAGCGGGCCCCCGACAGATTGTGCAGAACCGAAGCGGTGGCATTGGCCAGCGACCAGCTGATATGATTGTTAAAAGCCTGTTCGAAATCTCTGAACCCGCGCTCCTGGTTCTTGTCCTGCAAAGCTTGCGTTTCCGCCAGCAGATAAGGGTGACAACGCAAAGCTCCTTGCGCAAAGGTAATGAGGGTACGGGTTAAAATATTGGCCCCCTCAACGGTGATCCCGACCGGGACCGTCTGATAGGCGGCTTGCAGATAGTTTGACGGTCCGTCACAAATCGCCCGGCCCCCGTGAATATCCATGGCATCATTCACCGACTGGCGCATACGCTCGGTCGAACTGTATTTTAACAGTGCCGAAATCACCGATGGTTTTTCTCCGGCCCCAACCATACTGGCCGTCATGGCGCGCGCCGCTTCAACTGTATAGGCGTTTTCAATGATGCGGGTCAGCGGCTCCTCAATCCCTTCCATCTTACTGATGGGGATAGAGAACTGGCGGCGCAATCGCGCATAGGCCGAAGTGGTTCGAAAAACGGTTTTGATGGCTGATGCGCTGGTTGCCGGCAGCGAAATCGCCCGACCGACAGACAGGCATTCCATCAGCATCCCCCAACCGCGCCCGACATTCTCTCGCCCGCCAATGATGAAATCAAGCGGGATAAACACATCCTCACCAGAAGTTGGACCATTGGGAAACAAAGCCCCTCCTGGTAAATGGCGATTACCGATCACCACACCTTTATGGCTGGTTGGAATAAGCGCCAGCGTGATACCGATATTCTCTTGATCGCCCTCAAGCAGGTTGTCAGGGTCCAGCAGATTGAACGCCAGCCCGAGCAAAGTAGCCTTGGGCGCAAGAGTGATATAGCGTTTGTTCCAGGTGACACGGATGCCCAGTGTTTTTTTGCCTTCATAAGTCTGCTCACAGACAAAGCCGACATCGCGCATGGAAGCGGCATCCGAACCAGCATTTGGACTGGTAAGAGCAAAACACGGCACTTCAATACCCTTGGCAAGGCGCGGCAAATAATAGGTTTTTTGCTCATCTGTGCCATATTTTTCCACAAGCTCACCCGGCCCAAGCGAATTGGGCACCATGGTGACAATGGCCGCATCAGGGCTTCGGGAAGCAATTTTCCCCAGAACGAGCGATTGCGCCTGCGCCGAAAACCCCAGACCGCCGTGCTCTTTGGAAATCAGCATCCCCCAAAAACCCTGGTCCTTGATGAAATTCCACACCTTTGGCGGCACATCACGAAGCGCATGGCGCATATCCCAGTCATCCAGCAGAGCGCACAGCTCCTGCGTCGGACCATCAAGAAAGGCGCGCTCTTCGCTCGACAGATGGATAGGCGGAATGGATTTCAATTGCGCCCAGTCAGGCGTCCCGGAAAACAGCTGCGCATCCCAACCAACTGTTCCTGCGGCCAGAGCTTCTCGTTCCGTATTGGAAATAGTCGGAAAAGTCCGCCGCAGCTCATCATATAAAGGCCTCGAAACAAAACGGGCGCGCAGCGAAGGGATCGACAGTGCGACGAGAACAAGAGCTGGTAGAAAAGCCAGCATTTGCAGCAACAGCCCGCCATTCAGCACACTTACCAGCCCAAAAGCGGCAAGCCCTGCATAAATCGCCCACAACAAAAGCGGCACTTTGTTAAGCGCCAAAACACAAAAAGCTGCGACAATGATAACCAAGAGGAGAAGTATGCTCATATGCGTTGCTCCGATTATTGTATTCAACCGTCTATTGTGTTCAACCGTCCATATAGACTAGATATAAGAATAAGTGTCGTCAATTAAATGACTGATGCATAGTCAATATTGCGTGAGCACTGCTTAATCCATTCACTGCAATTTTGTTAAAATGATACCGCAAAACCACACGAAACGCATGTTTTTTCATATATCTCAGCACTCTGGAACAAAAATAATATTGTAACTTGCTAATATCAATAGCTTCTAATAGTCTGTTTCTATAAAAGTGTAATCCGCACTCTGGCTGGGATTTCAAGAGGCTCATGGTTCTTACCTTGTAATTATACATGGACGGTCTTTTGCTGTTTTTAGATCAGAATAATTTCAGGCATCATCTTCATGATGCTCTGTGAGCGGGCTGGAAACGCAAAACAGGATATGGATTTGATGGGCTCACCGGACAAAACAGAACCTTCCAAGGAAGCCGATGACTCTAACGAATCGGTTGGCATGATCACCGGAATGAGATGCGCTGCTGACAAGGCGGCTGAACTTTTGCGCTGCATTGGCAGCCCGTACCGCCTGCTTATTTTGTGCCTGTTAATGGAAAAAGAGCAGACAGTTTCCGAGATTTGCGAAGCCATTGGCGCTCGCCAAAGCCTGACCTCTCAGCATCTGACCCGACTGCGCCTTGATGGCCTGGTTGAAGCTGAACGGCGAGGACATTATGTGATCTATTCACTCACGGATACTGTCACTAAAGAAATCATCTCAACGCTTCACAAGCATTTTTGTGCTGGCGGAACCGAGAAACCGTCCTGCTGATCGGGCCGAACGGTTGTATAATACCTGTTTTTCCAGAGATTCCTTGCGAATTTCTGGATTTTTTGTTTCTGCTCACAGAAGCTTAAGACAAGCCAAACGGCTCGGCCACACTCACCCCTTGGCAAACATATCGCTGGTAATGGTGTCATACCAGTTTAAGGCGTGCTTGAAATTCTCCGCACGAATCCCCTTGTCCTCCTTGACGTCAGATATAAACGACGTTTTCTGCTCGACTACCTCCTTGCCAGCCGTATAACTCGCCCCGGCTTTGATGGCATTATTAGCTGCCAGAAGAGACCAGCAAGCACTGCGATAACGCGGGGGAAACATTTTACGTCCGGTCAATTGGGCCGCAATGGCATTGGCGACAATCTGCGCCTGAGAATTAGCTGATGAAGCCGATTTAGGCATGTTGCGCGCTGTCGCCGAATCACCAAGAACAAAAACATCTTTGACCTGCCGAGAGGCAAAACTGTCTGGTATAATCGGACACCAGTCGCCAAGAGCACATCCGGCCCTCGCAACAATCGATGGCGCGCGTTGCGGCGGAATAATATTGATCAGATCTCCCTTGACGCGATCACCATTGCGCGTCACCACACTCATTTCATTGGCAATCACCTTGTTGACGCCCCCATGCTTATCCCCCGGGATCCACTCAAGAAGCCCTTTATATTCACTGGCCCACACCTCTTCAAATAATGCCATTTGGGGGAACAGTGACTTCGTATCAAGAATGATCAGCTTGGAAGCTGGTTTATGATATTTCAAATAGTGGGCAATCAGTGTGGCGCGCTCATAGGGGGCCGGCGGGCATCGATAAGGATTGCCAGGGACTGAAATGACGACAACGCCCCCATCTTTCATATCGAGCAGCCGACGATGTAAAAGCCTGGTCTGATCTCCCGCAATCCAGGCATGGGGCATGACTTTTGCGACAGCGGGGCTATAGCCCTCAATTGCCTCATATTTCATTTCTATGCCTGGAGACAAAACAAGTTTGTCATAGGACAGCCTGGTTTCGCCCTTCAACGTCACAAGCTTGTTTTGGGTGTCAATATCCAGCGCCGTGTCGTGAATAATTTTAACGCCAAGTTTTTTCAAACCATCATAATTATGCTGCAGCGAACGCATGGAACGAAAGCCGCCTAAATAATGGTTTGAAAAAAAGCAGCTGGTATAGATCGGATTAGGTTCAACAAGCGTAATCTCAATGCCTTTAGAGACCTTGCGAAGCTGATGGGCGACACTCGCCCCGCCAGCACCACCCCCAATAATCACAACCCGGCCTTTGGACTTTCCTTTTGCCAGCACAGCGGGAGACTGTACAACGCCAGACGCGAGGCCCAACGCTGCAGCCCCGCCCAGAAGCCTGTTAAATGAACGCCTGTCTATTTCCGCCATTGAGCCGCTTTTAAATCCTCTTGGTTTGATGAAATCAAACTCATATCAAAATTGAATAAACCCCGCAGTAAGAACTGTGCGCGCACACCGAGTCAACAGCCAGATATATATGGCGGAAAAGGGGCAGATTCATGACCCTGGCGCACCACCCTCTCCCCTCATACGCAACATATTCAATAAAAACAGAGCCCCTCAATTCGCTCGTTTGTTACCCCGCACCGCCAACATGTTGCTCCGGGCGAAAGCCATTTTGCTTCAACAGCACTTCAAGCAGCCCCCAAAAGAAATTATCCGACATATATCCGGTCACACGACCAATCTCTTTCCCCCGTTTATATAGCACAAAGGTTGGTGTAAAAATAACCGGTTTGACATTGGCAATCTTGTCATCAAAGTGAATATCAACCCTCCTCAACGGCGCAAATTTGCCCTCTGGCGTTTTATCATAAATGCCACCTATATTTTCATCCCACACCTGACAATAATGACACCCCTGTTGCTTGAACATGAGAAGCTCAATACCACTCTTTGAAGGGGAAGCCGCTTTGCTTTCAACCTGGTGCACCCCGAAAGGCAACAGTAACAAAAATGCAGCCAGACCGACCAGCGCAAATCGTTTAATAGAAAAAAGTCCTGTTTTCATCATGCAATCCCAATCGCTGCTCTGATCCCTCAAGGAGACCGGCATGTCTTGCCTCTGGAGACAAACCTCGTTTTGGTGGGATACATACCCCTGCGAGATTATACTCCAGATTCCGTTTGTTTTTCAATTCACATCACCGTGTAACTGTTTGCACAATATATCTAACATGTGATATAGAGATAATTGAAGCGAAAAACCTGAAAAATACTTCATTTTCCTTGTCTAATGGAAGAGGGATATGAAAACCAAGTGGGAAGCATCCATAAATTCACATTGGATGCTACCCTTTTTGTACATGGCTATTCTTCACCAAAGACTATTTTGATTGTAAAACTGCCACGATCGAAAATCCCCATAGATCTGCATACTGCCGATCATTGTCAAAGTCTGGTCAAAAAAACGACTAAAAGACTTTATAGACACTCCAAAATAAACGAAACAAAAACACAGAAAATCATAGAGAAAATCACAGAGAGAGAGGAACAAGATGAGCGAACAAATCCATCTTAAGGTCGTTGACAGACGTAGTTTTGTGCTTGGCGCATCTGCTGCAGCTGCCTTTGCAGCGCTTGCCCCGTTGGGCGCCAGCCCGGCCAATGCA
>JAKIUO010000044.1 GCA_021647535.1 Hyphomicrobiaceae bacterium | reverse complement strand
GTCGAAAATCAGCAAGATGCCCTGCTCGTCACAGATCTCCCGCAGGCCCCTGAGAAAGGCCGGGGACAAAACATTGACGCCGCCTTCACCTTGTATCGGCTCGACAAGGATGCCAGCGGTTGCATAGGTGATGGTTTGGCGGACCAGATCAAGATCGCCCGCCAGGATCTGGTCAAAACCTTCCATGTCGGGAGCATAGCCGTCCAGATGTTCTTTTTTGCCACCAGCTGCGATGGTCGCCAGGGTGCGGCCATGGAAAGCGTTTTGGAAGGTGATGATCCGGTTGCGCTGGGCTGGTCCGTTCTGGCTGAAATAACGACGGGCGGTTTTTATGGCTGTTTCAACGGCCTCTGCACCAGAATTGTTAAAAAACACCTGATCAGCAAAACTATGCTCGCATAGGCGTTTGGCCAGCTTTTCCTGCTCTGGGATAGAATAGAGATTGGAGACATGCCAGAGCTTGTCAGCCTGCTGGTGCAGGGCTGCAACAAGTTTTGGGTGCGCATGGCCAAGAGAATTGACGGCCACACCGCTGGCATAATCAAGATAGCGTTTGCCCTCTGGGGTGAACAGATAGCTGCCCTTGCCATGATCAAAGGCAAGTTTGGAGGGATTATAGGTTGAAAATAATGGTGATTTTGTTTTCCCGTTCATACCTGTATTCCAATTTCCAAAACCGCGGGCCTGCTGGCACTTGTACCCGGCGGAATTCGCCTCCTGAATAAGTTGGTTTTTATTTTTGAACAAATTTCTTTGTTGAAAACTAAAACGCTGCCTGAAGCCTATAATAACAAGCATTCAGGACAGCGAAAAGGGGACATTCTAGTCATATATAGGGGCAAGTCAATAGTGTCCGGTATTGGGAGAACTAAATCCCCTGAATTGGAGGGGGTTTACAAGATGAAAGCAGGGCTGGGTGTGCAAAAGTCATCCACAGGTCTGACGCTAAAATGCAACAGATTAACAATATGTAAATTAACCCTATTGGCCAGTGGCTTTGATCTGTGCCATTATAAAACTGTAAATGCGTCCGGGGAATTTATTTCAATGAAAAATTCCTCGTTGGTTTCATCAGTTCAGAGGACCGCCAATATTTGATCGCTCTCCTTTCTTCTTAAAAAAGGATAATCGCTGGTCATGATGTTGGATTGTATAATGAGTTGTATGGGTTGCAGTTTAATTTGAACCATTGCCAATGGGTTTCCACCCCCATTCTGGTTCCTGAGTATGTAACCGACAAATTCAATAAATAGAGTAGAGCAAGGGGAATACAGTATCCTCACGCCCAGAATTTATGCGCATATCCTGCTTTTTGGATCATGCGATTAGAGGGCGTGGTTGAGCTGTGTCATCTGATCCAGTCAGGCAAGCAAGCCAGCCAGTGAGTTGGCGTGCCGAAGTGAAATTTATTTTGCTGGCGGGGTAGGGATCGGTTGGTTTGCCTTGAAATTTGACAGATACAGGACGAGGAGGCATTCGCATGGCTTGGACAGACGAACGCGTTGAGATATTAAAGAAGTTATGGGCTGAAGGGTTGAGTGCGCGACAGATCGCCGACCAGCTTGGCGGCGTGACCCGTAATGCCGTGATTGGCAAGGTGCACAGGCTTGGCTTGTCCGGGCGGGCAACCACATCACGCGCCAAAACAATGAGGCCGCGCAAAAAACGTGTTGAGGCGACAAATCGAGCGGTCAGCGGTGCCAGTGGCGCAAGCACGAAAACGGCTAGCGCTGCCGTCACTGCCAAAGCGGCCAGTCCCCATCAATCCCCAGGGGTTGAAAATTTTCCAACCGCGCTTTTGACGCCAATCGACGAGCTGGTGATCCCGCTTGCGGATCGCGTTACTATGGAAACACTGAAAGAAAGCCATTGCAAATGGCCAATCGGTGATCCGGCAGAAGAGGATTTCCACTTTTGCGGCCACTCGCGCCATGATGATGGTGTTTATTGTGAATTCCATGCGGCAAAAGCCTATCAGCCGTCCCGCCGTGGGGCCCGCAAGAAAGCAGCGCCAAAGCAGATTGCATCCTATCGGTAGTGAATTACTGTCTACATTAACCCTTAAGCAGGGGCTGATGAATTGGGCTGTGATGCAAGTGAAAAATTTACACACAAGACAGGCTGGCAGCGAAGAAATTTCGCTCCCAGCCTTTTTTGCGGGTCTTTTTTGGATTTCGAAGTGGTTGGAATATGGTACCATTGGAAGTGCACTAGAGCATTTTGCGTTCACACAAGATCAGGATCATCTGAGTAGGTTTACTTTGGTTTCAAGCCAATAAGCACAGAGAATATCTAGATATTTTTCAAGATTATTGTCGAAGAAAACAGAGTAAAGGTGCCAGATGAAATGATTGTGAGCAAACGCAAGCTGCTCTATCCCGACAGATCGTCATGTTTGCCAAGGAGGCCGTTTGTATGGATTGGGATCGCCTGAGAATATTTCGCGTTGTTGCTGAGGCCGGTAGTCTGACCAAGGGAGGCGATGAACTTGACATGAGCCAGCCAGCGGTTTCGCGGCAGGTGGCAGCGCTGGAAGAAGAGCTCGGGGTCATTCTTTTTCACCGTCATGCGCGCGGACTAAAATTGACGGAGCAGGGCGATCATCTCTATCGTGCCGCGCAAGATATGTTTTCTCGTCTGGAAACGGCACGCACCCGCTTGATAGACAGCACAGACAAACCGTTTGGCGATTTGCGGGTGACGACAACCGTTGGACTGGGGTCCGCCTGGCTGACGCCGCGTCTGGTGGATTTTGTCGACCTTTATCCCGATATAAACCTGCAATTGCTGCTCAATGATAATGAGCTTGATTTGTCCAATCGTGAAGCTGATGTCGCCTTGTGGTTACGCGAACCCACGCAAAACGATCTCATCCGCAAGCGTTTGTTTACGGTGCATTTTCATATATATGGATCGGTTGCCTATTTGCAGCAATATGGCAGACCAAAAACCCTTGATGATCTGGATGAGCATCGCATTATCACTTTTGCCGGTGCGCCGACCCCCATTCGCCAGCTTAACTGGCTGGTGCAGGCGGAAGCGCGTGGAAAAGAAGGACGCCGGGCGGCCATCAGCATCAATAATCTGCAAGCCTTGCGACTGGCTGTGGGTAGCGGGGCAGGGCTTGCGGTCCTGCCTGACTATATGGTGGGCACTGATGACCTTATTGTGCCGGTGCTGGCTGACGCGGAAGTCCCAGATATGGTGAGCTATTTTGTTTACCCTGAAGAATTGCGCAATTCCAAACGCTTGACGGTTTTTCGGGACTTTTTGTTCAACAAGGCCCGCCAATGGCGCTATTAAATATGGAATGAGCCATGGTTTGGGCGCGTCGGTTTTTCAAGAGAGAAAGCTATGCAGTTCTTGCATAACTGACATGCGGCAGGCCCTATTGCTCAGCGTCCTCGCAAATGCTTATTTGTATTCACGCTGCACATGCAGTCAAGAAGGCCTGTCCCTCCCTTCAGGGCCTTCCATATGGTTCTCTTTTTATATTGGATCATATGTTATTGCACCTACACCTCTGTGGTGCACAAACTTCAAGGACCGGGTGTCAAAACCCGGTCCTTTTTTTAGGCGAAAATTGGCGCGATCCCCCCAATTGATGATAGACCCTGCGCATTCCCGCCACAGTTGGCAGTTAATCTGCACAACAAATAGGGCATTAATCAAAATGTCTGGTCAATCGAGGCCAAAGCAGATTATGCAGAACAAATTGCCCACCCTTACAGGAACACCGGAATGATAATTCGACCATTGTTAAGGCTATTTCCCCTCTTTTCCATCATTTTCCTAGCTGCTTTTGGCTTGTCGTTTTCAGCGCACGCACAAGATCTGCCCTGGCAACAGGGGGCTGGCAATCAAGACAGCTATGGCAATGCTTATGGTTCAGGATCGAGAAGCGGGCGTCAATATGAAGATCCGGGCCAGCCTTATAACCCACCTCAGCAGGGTTCATCCTCTCAGGGCAATACCCAGCAAGGGCAGAATAATCGCAGTTATGACAGGAATTATGATGCCTTGCGTAATGATAACCGCCCTCAAGCAGATTATCGCACGCAACAGCCGCGCTATCAGGACAGGTCTCAACCTTATGCAGATCAGGGGAGACAAACTTATCAGGACAATCAGCTCTACCAGGGAAGGCGGCCGCAAGGGTCCTATGATGGGCGGGCGCAGGCTCAGCCGCCAAACTATGATAATTCGAGGCAGCCATATCCCCAACAGGGCTATCAGCCTCCCGTAGCTCAAGGGCCAGGCCGGGCTTATGCTCCTCCTTCCAACTATAATAATAGTGGTGGTCAATATAGACAAAATGACCGTCAAACGACTCGCCAGCGATCAGCGGAACGATATGATAATGGCACCTATTCAGATGATGAAATACTCAATGCCGGTCACCGGTTCTTTGGCAAGATCACCAAAGGCCTGGCCAAGGTCATTGCTCATGTTTTTAAAAAATCAGGGCGTCCCAATGCCTATATTCTTGGAGAAGAAGGGGGAGGAGCGCTGATTGCTGGCCTTCGATATGGAGAGGGCACGGTCTACACAAAAGCCGGGGATAAGCAGCGCGTCTATTGGCAGGGGCCATCTATTGGTTACGACTTTGGGGCCGAAGGGGCCAAGACCATGATCCTTATCTATAATCTGCGCAATACCAGCGATATTTATCAGCGATTTGGCGGGATTGATGGCTCGGCCTATCTGGTTGGTGGCATTGGTGTGACCTTTCAAAAGCGTGGAAAAGTTGTTATGGCTCCCATTCGTACCGGTGTTGGTCTGCGCCTTGGGGCCAATATTGGTTATTTGAAATATACGCGGCGCCCTACCTGGAATCCATTCTAACGCTTGTGAACAAAAATTTATGGACGGGTTTGCTGTATCGCCCAGTCTTATTGTATAATAAATCTGGCAATTAGAAGAGAATCACTTCTGTTCCAACCATTTTAGCCATGTTTTGTGAGAAATCGGGAGCTTTGAAAAACCATGATTCAAGCCATTATGCTACTTGCCCTCGGATTTTTGCTGGCAACACTCATTTTCCTGTTGCTGGCTCCAGCTGTGTGGCGGCGTGCGGCCCGTCTGGCAACAAAAAGGCTGAAATCATCACTGCCCATTTCGCTGACCGATTTTCACGCTGAGAAAGATCAGTTGCGGGCCGATCATGCCATTCAGATCAGAGGATTTGAAGTCAACCTGGAACTGGCAAAAGAAAAAACAGCACAGCAAATGGTGGAAATTGGTCGCCAAAGGGCAGAAAACATGACCCTGACAGCGCAGATACGCGAACTTCGTTCCGCCCTGTCAGAGCGCAAAAGTCTGATTTCAGTGATGGAGCAGACTTTGAACGCCAATGTGCCACGCATGAAAGAGCGTGTCGAAAGTGAGCTTGGAGCAAAGCTTCAACTTAGTGATCAGGTCAATGCCCTTGAGGGTGTGCTTAAAAAGACCACCCATCAGCTGGAAGAAACCGACCGTGACTTGCGATTGCGCGAGGCCGAGGTCCATAAGCTGCGGCAGTTGAGGAGCGCAGCTCCCCAGGCCGGGGCCGCCATATTTTCATTCAAGCGTGCTCAAAAAGAGCGTGATGTGCAATCTGGCAGTCCGGAAAAAAGGGTTGATCTGGCCGCACTTGATCTGGTCGAGGGCGAGAAAGCGGCGATTGCCGTGCAAGCCTTGCAGCGAGAAAATAGTCAGTTACGTGATGTGATCTCAAAAACCAAGGCGCAATTGGCGTTTTCAAAGAGCTTTGAAGCCAAGGAAGTACCAGCTTTGCGTCAGGAAATGCGTCAGCTGGGAACTGATATCTTGCGAGCTGCAGCTGTTCCACAAAAGGCCAGCTTGACGACCTCGCCAGAGCCGACGCCAGCGAAAAATAGAAAGCCCATAGTGGACGTTAATGCCGGTCTTCGAGGTACTCCAGCCAGCCTGTCTGCGAAGCCCATGCTAAATGGTACGCTCACCAGTTCTGATCTGCAGCGGGCAAAAAAGAGTTTGGCAGATCGCTTGAAAAACGTCACAAAAGGGGCTCGTGAAGTGGATGCCTGAGGACGATGTTCTCATGTTTTTTTGGGTCTGGACTTGCTGTGAAGATATTGGCGTTTGCCGTTCTCAAGCATCAGAGCTGTGAGGCAGCCGCCATAAACGGCGGCGGTATCAATACCAATTTGATTGTCGGCCTCATCAACGTCTTTTGATGGCGTGTGGCCATGAATGATTATTTTGCCAAAGTTTTTTTCGCTAAATAAAAAGCGATCTCTGATCCACAGCATGTCTTGCTCTTGCTGCTTATCGAGTGGTCGGTCGGGATGAATACCAGCATGGACAAAGAAATAATCCCCAAACTGAAAGCTCAGTTGTAGCTCTTTGAAAAATTTCAGATGTTGGGCCGGCAGCCTTTTTTTGAAGGCTTTTATCAGTTTAGCAGAAGCATTTGGTTTTCGATGGGTGGTGAGCTCCACATTATAGGATGAGATTGTTTCGCGGCCGCCATTTCGCAACCAGAATTCAGCTGCCTGTGAGTTCTCAAGCGCCTCAATGAGCATAAGCTCGTGATTGCCTTTGAGGAAAATGGCTTCATAATCTTTTGGTAAATCGTGCAATAGAGTATCAAGGACTTTTTTGGAAGCTGGACCTCGATCAATATAATCCCCAAGAAAAACCAACTTTTTGTTTTTGACTTTGTCGAGCAGGCGGTCATTTTTCGTGATCTGGTCAAGCAGGGTTTCAAGATGATCAGCACAGCCGTGAATATCACCAATGGCATAAATACGGGTATTTGGGGGTATGTTGGCAGCCTTGCTCATATTTTCAGTCCAATTTTTCTAGATCGGAAGGTGATCCTCTCAAGGGCATGAGAAAATGGCCTGCCTGTCAAGGTTTTAAAAGCCCATTCGTGAGGAAAGCTTTATGAAGAGAAAAACTAAATCTGGAAAATATTATGTTTATAATGTAGTAAAAATAAAAGAGGTGACCAGATATGACAGAAACAGATGTAAATACGACAACTCCCCCCCTGAAAAATCGTGCTGAGATAAACATTAACTCAATCGAATATGCTGATGTTATTGATAGTATTGGCAAGGGTATTCGTGACTTTAAGAGGGATTGGAAATATGGACTTGCTATTGGTGGATTTTATGCTTTAGGTGGTCTGTTTTTACTGTCCTTACTTTATATTTTTGACCTTCCCTATCTTTTTTACCCCTTGACTACTGGTTTTGCACTTGTTGCGCCTTTTTCGGCAGCTGGGCTTTATGAAGTCTCACGACGGCGCGAACGCGGCGAGGATATTCGCTGGGGAGATGTCATCTCGGCCATGCGGCTTTGCTGTGGCAAGGACCTTGCCTGGATGGCTGTGGTGACTGTATTTTCTCTTATTGTCTGGGTGGATTTCGCAGTCTTTATCTATCTGATGTTTTTTGGATTGCACGCTATTTCTATTCCTGACCTCATACAGACCATTTTGACGACGCCACAAGGGGCGCTGTTTTTCCTCATAGGAAATTTTTTCGGTGCGGTATTTGCTCTGACCGTATTTTCGCTGACGGCTGTTTCTTTTCCTCTGCTGTATGATCGTGAAGTGGATTTCGTTACGGCCATGATCACCAGTGTCAAGTCGGTTGGCAAAAACCCCAAGGCCATGCTTTTCTGGCTGTTTATTATCGGTATGTCTTTTATTGTATCATTTGCGACCTTGATGATCGGCCTGTTTTTTACATTGCCTATTCTTGGCCATGCCACCTGGCATCTCTATCGCAAGCTTGTGCCAAGAGAAGATGTTGCAGCCGAGTGAGCAATGTTTTTATGGAGAACTCTTCACAAAATTATTAACAATTTGTCATAAATGCCTCTTGGTCCGCGACAAAATAGCGCATATAGTAGAAGGATACCGCCCGATAGGCGGCAGATATGACGTAGAGAAGGAGCGAACATATGCCACAAACAATGCACGATATTTTACATCCTGGAAATTCTGAGACTGATGGACGATTTGGAAATGCCCCGGCTGGATGGACAATGCATGATGCTGTTATGATTGCCGAAAAAGAAGACTTGCGGCTTAATGAAGATCATTGGCGGGTCATTCGCGTCGTCCAGTCAGTCTATGCTGAAGATCAAAAAATGCCGATCCGCATGTTGCACGATGCCCTTGAAGCTCATTTCCAGAAAAGGGGGGGGCTAAGATATTTGTTCAGTATTCTTCCCGGTGGCCCAATTGTTCAGGGATGCCGTCTGGCTGGATTGGTACCACCACAAGGGGCAACTGATGTGTCCTTTGGGACCGTTTGTTAGAAGTCAGGTGTAGGATACTCAACAGGCCCTAGCTGAACAGTGCAAAATTGGCTAGTTTGAGAACCGTTTTGCTGTTCGTGCGCAGGAACATACGCCATGAGGTGCGATGTTCTTTCGCGCTTGCTTCAAGACGGTCAAACATCTCGTCGAACATTTGTTCAGGCATGGTCAGAGCGGGCGTCAGCCGAATGGTTCTGTGCGCATTGAGTGAGAAATTGCCGAGCACCCCGGCCTTATGCCACATCATCAAAGCCAGCAGGCCGGTAAATTCGCTGTTGAGCTGTTTAGGACCATAGACAATGTTGCGGGTGGGAGTGACAGGCGCAAACTGGGCGGCGAACAACAGGCCAAAACCTCTGGTTTCCGAAATAAGGCCAGGATAGTCTTTCGCCAAAGTATCCAGCCTTTTATTGCCGCGCTCACCCAGCAGGCGGGCGCGCTCCACCAGATTTCCCTGTTCGAGTATATCAAGAGATTTAAGGCCGATGGCCATGGCCAAATTATTGCCGCCAAATGTATTTGACTGTTGTTTGGCATGTAACCCGCCCAGCATTTTTCCAAATATCTTGCGTCGCGCTATGGTCGCGCCGGTGGCGGTCAAGCCACCGCCCAAAGGCTTGGCAAGGGCGATTATGTCTGGGTCCATGCCGCCCCATTCTATACTGGCGAACCAATAGCCACTGCGTCCAAGGCCGGTCTGGATTTCATCGGCAATGGTCAAAATGCCGTGTTGTTTGCACAGCTCATCTATGTTTTTCAAAAACTCTTTTGGCGGCACCAGCACACCAGCCTCTCCCTGCACGGGTTCAAAGATGACACCGATTATATTGTCGGCACCCCGCCGGGTGATTTCATCGGTAAAGGCCTGCGCGTCGCCAAAAGGCAGAGTGATGACGTCAAAAGCGCGGTGACGCAATTGCTGCTGATACTCAGGGTTTGGCGTCAGATTGAGCGCCCCGGTGGTCTTGCCATGATAGGCTCTGGTGAAGTTGATGAAATATTTGGCTTTTGGGCGGTAGTGGGTCGAAAATTTGATAGCGCTTTCAATGGCCTCTGCGCCGCTATTGGAAAAAAAGATCTGGCTGTCTTTGTGCGATGGCGCATGTTCTGCGAGCTTTTCAACCAGGCGACATTCCAGTTCGGCGCGCCATTCGCTGGCTGATTGCTGGGGCAGACCCATCGAGCTGCCCTGGCGCAGATAGTGAATGACAAACTCAATCAGTTCGGGATAGCGATCGCCAAACGGCACGGCAGAATATCCCCCGGCATTGATACGGGTGACGCCTTTTTCATCTTCGAGCTGCCAGGGATCGACGACCTTGAAAGGACCGGCCATGCCAGCAATTTTCAACGCCTTGATCAGATCGCCATTGCCATGTGCCAGTTCATTGGCCACCACATGGCTTGTTTGCAGATTGTTTAAAACCTGCTCAGCCGTTTGCGATTTACGCATTTAAGTACTCCGGTTTAACTGATCTCATAGCTCGCATGGCGAGCGCATTATTTTACTTTTAACAAGGCATCATTTTATCCTTAGCAAGACATGGCGCTTTTTGCCAAAGGACAGTTTTATGACGCCCTCATCCGTGATGTCATCGCCGGTCAGCTGTCTTTTCTCGTCAGTGATTTTTTCATCATTGATCTTGACCGCGCCCCCTTTAATATGGCGACGCGCTTCGCCATTTGACTTGGCGAGGTTAGCTGTGACAAGGGCGGCTAATACACCAAGTCCACCGGAAAACTCTTCGGCATTTATTTCAACCGTGGGCAGGCCTTCAGCCATGGTGCCTTGCTCAAAGGTTTTGCGAGCTGTTTCTTGCGCTGTTTCTGCAGGTTCTTGTCCGTGTGCCATGGCGCAGGCCGTTGTCGCGAGGATCTTTTTGGCGTCGTTGAGTGCAGCCCCTTCGAGCTTTTCGAGGCGCTCGATTTCGTCCAGAGGCAATTCGGTGAACAGGCGCAGGAAACGACCGACATCATTGTCTTCGGTGTTGCGCCAGAACTGCCAATAATCATAAGGGGAGAGCATATCGGCGTTGAGCCATACGGCGCCCTTGGCAGTCTTGCCCATTTTGGCCCCGGAGCTTGTGGTCAGCAGAGCGGTGGTCAGGGCGTAGAGCTCTGTGCTATCAACGCGGCGGCCCAATTCGATGCCATTGATGATATTGCCCCATTGGTCAGAGCCGCCCATTTGCAGGTTGCAGCCGGTCTGGCGGTTGAGTTCGAGAAAATCATAGGCCTGAAAGATCATGTAATTGAATTCCAGAAAGGTCAGCGGTTGTTCGCGATCAAGGCGCTGCTTCACCGACTCAAAGGTCATCATGCGGTTGATGGTGAAATGGGGACCGTAATCGCGCAGGAAATCAATATAGTTGAGCTTGAGGAGCCAATCGGCGTTATTCAGCATGAGGGCGTCTGTGGGGCCATCGCCAAAGGTCAAAAAACGTTCGAAAACGGTGCGGATGCTGGCAATATTTTCGTTGATCTGCTCATCGTTGAGCAATTGTCGTGTATCATCCTTGCCCGACGGATCGCCGACACGGGTGGTGCCACCGCCAATCAAAACAATCGGTTTGTGCCCGGCCTGTTGCAGTTTGCGCAGCATCATGATGCCAAGAAGGTTACCCACATGCAGCGATTTGGCGGTGCAGTCAAAGCCGACATAGGCGGTCACTTTGCCGTCAATGGCCTTGGCGTCAAGTTCCTCTTCATTGGAACATTGGTGAATATAGCCGCGCTCGCTCATGATGCGCAAAAAATCTGATTTATAGTTGGTCATGATCACGATCTTCGATTGTTACTCTTGTCTGGCGATAAGGGTCCCCATAAGGTTTGGGGAGGATGAGACTTAAATGCACGAAGGAGCGGCAATGAGCAAGATATTTACGGCTATTGGTCTGATGAGCGGCACCTCGATGGATGGCATAGACGCGGCAATCATTCGAACCGATGGCGAAAATCTGCTGGAGCGGGTGCAGGGGGCTGCTCTTCACAAGGTCTATTCACCTTCGAACCGCAAGCTGCTGGCAGCAGCTCTGGAGGTTGTGCAGACCGAGGGCGAAACGGCGCAGCTCGTAAAGCTGGCGGCAAGCATGATCAATATACGCCATGCGCAGATTGTAAAGGAGCTGCTTCAGAATGCCGGACTGGAGGCGCGAAAGATTGATATGATCGGCTTTCATGGCCACACCATTTTGCACAGACCAGAACAGGCGCAAACCCTGCAGATTGGGGATGGTGGATGGCTGTCGACCAAAACCGGTATTCCGGTCGTTGCAGATCTTCGTCAGGCGGACATTAAAGCGGGCGGGCAGGGGGCGCCGCTGGTGCCGGTCTATCATCAGGCTTTGGTGAAACAGGCTGGGCTGGAATTACCGGTCGCGGTGCTTAATGTCGGTGGCGTCGCCAATGTCACCTATATTGGTACTGATGGCGAACTTATTGCTTTTGATACCGGCCCTGGCAATGCGCTGATTGATGATTGGGTGAAACAAAACGGCGCGGGCGATATGGATAAAGGCGGGGAAATTGCTGCCAAAGGCCGGGTCAAGGAAAGTGTGCTGGCGGCATTGCTCAACAACTCCTATTTTTCGCAAGATCCGCCAAAAAGTCTTGACCGCAATCATTTTTCACTCGAACGCCTTGAGGGTATATCGCTGGAATGGGGCGCCATGACCCTGACCTCATTTACGGCGCTGGCCACCTCTCGCGCTGATTTCTTTTTTCCAGCCCCTCCTAATAAATGGGTGATTTGCGGCGGCGGGGTGCATAACCCTGTTTTGATGGCTGAATTTCAAAAGCGCCTGTCTGGCGAAATTTTGAGCGCCGAAGATCTGGGTTGGTCCAGTGATTTCATGGAAGCGGAAGCCTTTGCCTATCTGGCGGTGCGTTCACTAAAAGGCTTGCCTTTGACCTTTCCCGGCACCACTGGCGTTGAGCAGCCGCAAACTGGTGGTGTATTGTTTGAGCCACAGAAGTGACCGATTTGCACTGGCTGGCGTGCTGTTGCCACTTTTGCGCCACAAAGCGAACCAAAACTCTCCCAACTCCTTCAAAGTGCTTCGTGTTCGTGAAGTCTCATTTGCCGTAAATTGTTGCAGCCCGCCGCAAGGGGGCTTAAACGGAAGGGAAAGTTTTTCTGGTGGCCTGTTCTGGTTGCCGTTTTTCCACCCCGTTTTTAAAAATGCGAGATCATTATGCCCAAATTCGACAAGTCAAAACTGCCCAGTCGCCACGTCACCGAAGGCCCGGAAAGAGCACCTCATCGCTCTTATTATTATGCGATGGGCATGACCGCAGAACAAATTCATCAGCCCTTGGTCGGGGTTGTCTCGTGCTGGAATGAAGCCGCCCCTTGTAATATTGATTTGATGAGACAGGCGCAAGCTGCCAAGCGCGGTGTGGCGCAAGCCGGTGGCACGCCTCGTGAATTTTGTACGATCACTGTGACCGATGGTATCGCCATGGGGCATCAGGGCATGAAAAGTTCGCTTGTCTCGCGTGAAGTCATCGCCGATAGCGTCGAGTTGACCATGCGCGGCCATTGCTATGATGCGATGGTGGGGATTGCCGGTTGTGACAAGAGCCTGCCGGGCATGATGATGACTATGGTGCGCCTCAACGTGCCCAGCGTCTTTATGTATGGCGGCACCATTCTGCCAGGTCGCTACAAGGGTAAAGATGTCACCGTTGTTGATGTATTTGAAGGGGTTGGCAAATATACAGCTGGCAAAATGAGTGCCGAAGAGTTGTGCGAGCTGGAAGGCGTCGCTTGTCCAAGTTCGGGGTCTTGCGGCGGTCAGTTTACGGCCAATACCATGGCCTGTGTCTCTGAAGCCATTGGCCTTGCTTTGCCGGGATCAGCTGGTGCACCGGCCCCTTACGAATCGCGCGATGAATATGCCGATCTTTCTGGTCAAGCGGTGATGGATTGTCTCAGGGATGGCATTCGTCCTCGTGATATTGTGACGCTTAAATCTTTGGAAAATGCGGCAACAATCGTAGCGGCAACCGGTGGCTCCACCAATGCAGCCCTGCATTTGCCTGCCATCGCCCATGAAATCGGCATTGATTTTGATCTGTTTGATGTCGCGCAAATCTTCCGTAAAACCCCTTATATTGCTGACCTGAAACCAGGCGGAAAATATGTTGCCAAGGATGTTTATGACATTGGCGGTGTGCCGGTCATCATGAAAGTCCTGCTGGATGGCGGCTTCTTGCACAAGGACTGCATTACGGTTTCGGGAAAAACAATTGCCGAGAACCTTGAAAATGTCACATTTTCGAGCGATCAAAAGGTGGTCTACCCGGTTGAAATGCCACTTTCAAAGACCGGCGGCGTTGTCGGGCTCAAAGGATCTCTGGCTCCAGATGGGGCCATCGTCAAGGTCGCAGGGCTGCAAAAGCTGAAATTTGTTGGACCGGCACGCTGTTATGATTGCGAAGAAGATGCTTTTGAAGCGGTGAAAAACAATGAATATGACGATGGCGATGTTATTGTTATTCGCTATGAGGGACCTCGGGGTGGACCAGGAATGAGAGAAATGCTGTCAACCACTGCCGCACTTTATGGGCAAGGTGTCGGCGATAAGGTCGCCCTTATCACAGACGGGCGTTTTTCTGGCGGTACCAGAGGGTTTTGTATCGGCCATGTTGGACCTGAAGCGGCTGATGGCGGTCCTATCGGACTTTTGAAAGATGGTGACATCATCAGCATTGATGCGGAAAAAGGCACTATTGATGTGGATTTGAGCGCTGATGAACTGGAAAAGCGTAAAAAAGAATGGGTTGCCCCAAAAAATCCTTATCAGAGTGGTACTTTGTGGAAATACGCTCAGCAGGTTGGTCCTGCCAGATTTGGAGCGGTTACCCACCCAGGCGGTAAAGCGGAAATAGAGTGTTATGCAGATGTGTGAGTTGGCGGGCCGGCCAAAAGGCAAAAGATCCCGGGCGATTGGCGCCAAGAGAGGCTTTAGGGTTAAGGCCCTGAAAAGTCTGGTGCTTGTGCCGCTATTACTGGCTGCTGGTACTCTAAATGTGCTGGCGGCTGACAGGGGTGCTGCTGCTGCAGAGGCCATCAACGATAAAGACCCGGCTCTTTTTGAAGATGTGACGCCACAATTGCGTTTTTCCTCTCCCTTGGAAGCTTATCGTCAGGGCAAGGCTGCCTATGACGAGGGCTGGTATGAACTGGCCTTGCCCGCTTTGCGTTTTGCCGCAAAGCGCGGTGTGTTTGGTGCGCGCCTGAAGCTTGCAAAAATGTGTGAGCTCGGTCTTGGTATGCCGCGCGATCCGGTGGTGGCTTATGATCTTTATAAAAATATTGCCGAGAAAAACTGGAACATCTCCTCTTTCCATCCAGCCGCTCCTTATATCGGGCAGGCTTTGGCCTCGCTTGGCATTTATTACCTGAACGGTATTGATGAAACCGGTCTGAAGCCAAATGCGCGCCGTGCAGCTATTTACTTTACACATGCCTCGCAGTTTTTTGGCAATAGGCGCGCCCAGTACCAGTTGGCAAAACTTTATCTGTCAGGCCAAGGTGTCAAGAAAAATACCAAACGGGCTGTCGGCTGGCTCAAAAATGCCATCAAAAAGAGATATGCTCCCGCACAAGCCCTGCTGGCACAGATTTTATGGGAAGGCACGCTGGTTTCCAAAAGGCAGATCGAGGCGCTTGCCTTGCTGACCATGGCCCAGGAGAATGCCAGTCCGCAAGATAGCGAATGGATCAATGAGCTGCATAAAACAATTGTCGCGGCTGCTGATCTTAAAACCCAAAACGGGGCTAAAACGGCTGTCGCCCGCTGGATGAAAATTTATCGGCCACGCATCCATATAAAACGTGTAATCATTCGCAAACAAACAGTCCGCCCCGGCATTACTGTTGGAACAGTGCAGACCCGTCAGGTCCGTGTGCACAGAAAATCACCAAAGATCGACAGCGATCAGCGTCAGTGGATGGGCCTTGGCAGCTTCCGCCAGATTGATATGGATTAGAGCATTTTGAGCATCATTCACGATAAGAAATAGCTGCACAATTTTGTTGCAGCTTTGTGGAACCAATCAAATCTCCAGCTCAATCCAGACTGGCACATGGTCAGAGGGCTTTGTCCAGCCTCTGGTGTGTTTGTCGATTTGTGAGGTTTTAAGCAGATCAGCCGCTTGCGGCGACAGCAACAGGTGGTCGATCAAGATGCCGTTGTCTTTTTGCCAGGCACCGGCCTGATAATCCCAAAAACTGTAGAGATGGGGTTGCGCATTGCAGGCTTTAAAAGCGTTGGTCAGGCCAAGATTGTTGAGTGTCTGAAATCTCTCAGCGGTTTGCGGGCGAAAAAGGGCATCACCCCGCCAGGCTTGGGGGTTATGCACATCGGTATCGCTGGCAATGACATTATAATCTCCCGCCAGCACCAGCGCTTCTTCATAGGTCAAAAGCTCTTTTGTGTGCTCAATCAAGCGATCTATCCAGCCGAGTTTATAGCTGTATTTGGGGCTCTCCAGCGGCGCGGCCTGATCGACCGGGTTGCCATTGGGCAGATAGATGGAGGCCACCCGTAAAGAGCCGTGCTCGCCAGAAACCACAGCTTCCAGATAACGGGCCTGCTCATCGCTGTCGTCCCCCGGCAAGCCTTTAACGACCTCATCAAAGGGCAGTTTGGACAAGATGGCGACGCCATTATAGGTCTTTTGCCCATGCACGGCGACATTATAGCCAAGCTCCTCGATTTCAGTGAGGGGGAAGGCTTCATCGACGCATTTGAGCTCCTGAAAACAGGCAATATCAGGTTGCGCTTCTTTCAGCCATTCAAGCACATTAGGCAGGCGCGCTTTGATGGAATTGACGTTCCAGGTGGCTATTTTCATGGGTCGGTTTTGATCCTGAACGGAATGACCTCGCCGGTCGGGCGTCTTGACAGACGGTCTTGGGGACTAGTCCCCAAACCCCAATTTCAAAATGGGGTTGAAAGGGGCTAGCCCTTTTCTGCCAGCTGCATAAGCTGCCGACCGGCGAGGTCATTTAACTAAATGGAAAAGCTGGTGCCGCAGCCGCAAGAGGCTGTGGCGTTGGGATTGTTGACTTTGAACGCTGCGCCGATGAGGTCATCGGAAAAATCGAGTTCGCTATCAACCAGGTACATTTGCGAGATGCTGTCGACAAGCACTTTGATGCCGCCTTTTTCGAGGACCATATCATCTTCATTCTGGTTCTGGACAAACTCGAAATTATACTGAAAACCGGAACAGCCGCCGCCTGAGACGCTCATGCGAAACATGGTGCCATCGGGTTCGGAAGTGATGATTTCCTTGATGCGCGTTGCGGCGGCATCACTGACAGAGATTGAAACATTGCTCATAAAATTGACCTTGATCTGGCTTTTGGTGCGATTTGCACAAAGCATTTGCGCTTGGCAGGATAGGGGCTGACCAAACAGTTTCTATTTCTAAGATAGGCATGTTACATAGGTTGTCAAATGGCCCAGTTGCAAATTATGTTCAATCTGAGCGAAAATAAACCTCCGCGATCAGTATTGGACCTTAAATGACTGGCAGGACGCACCAACTGGCATCATATGCATCCCATGCCAGCCAGACACGTGGCAGGCTGGTGGCTGAGCATGTGTGCCCGCACCGCTCGCCTTTTGCCAGAGACCGCGACCGCCTCATTCATTCCACAGCTTTTCGTCGCCTGAATCATAAAACACAGGTTTTTATTTATCATGAAGGCGATCATTACCGAAGTCGTTTGACCCATTCTCTTGAAGTTGCGCAAATTTCGCGCTCGCTGGCCCGCCAGTTAAACATTGACGAGGATCTATGTGAAGCCATGGCGCTGGCTCATGATATGGGCCATGCGCCTTTTGGCCATGCCGGAGAGCGGGCCATGGCGCGGACCCTCAAGGACATTGGCG
>JAKIUO010000282.1 GCA_021647535.1 Hyphomicrobiaceae bacterium | reverse complement strand
ACAATATATTAACCAGTAACTTACGGCAGGCTTGATATTTTCTGTAAATTGTGGAAAACTCCTTTATAGTGTAGTTTACACTTAAGGGTTGAGTTTGTGCTATCCATCCCCACCATGAGGCACAAACCCGTCCCGAACACTAGCGCCTTGCGCTAGTCGAAGCGGGTGTCTCTGGTTATGACAGGTTTTGCGTTCCCGGAGCACCTGCTTCTTGTTGTTCTTTTTCATAAAGTCTCAATTTTTACAAAGTATTGCCCCTGATTACCCCTTTATAGTCAGCAAGCGTACCGGGCTGCAATTCCAGCGCCAGCATACGGCTTTGATCGATCGGTCCTGGCATGTCAAACTGTCCGGCAGGCACCTGCAAAAATCCGACCTTTTGATAATAAGCCAGATCTCCGACCAGCACGACCAGCCCAAAGCCTTGCTGACGGGCCAGCTCAAGCCCCTGCTCCATCAATCTTAGCCCGCAGCGATGACCATTATAATCGACAAACACCGCCAACGGCCCGAGCAGCAAAGCACCTTTTTTGCCGCCAACACTGATTTTCGCAAAGCGAATGGAACCGACAAGCCGCGCCCCATCCTTGGCAATCTGCGACAGGGCAACCAGCGACAGGGCAGCCACGGGCTCAACGCCTTCACGCAACCGGTATGCGGTTTTGGCAAAGCGCCCCGGCCCGAAAGCCTCCTCATGCAAATGATTGATATCAGTTTGATCCTCAACCCTCTCGGGCCGGATGATCATATCACGGCAACCCATGGAAACAGCTTTCTATGAAGGAGAAATGCGCAAAAAAAGCGCAAACAAACCTGAATTTCCTCAAACGGAGGGGGGAAAAGCGAACAAGTTTTGGGGAAATGACAGCTTCAGGCAACGCAAAAACCTGCAGCCCTTTCTCAGGGCCACATGAATAAAGAATTATCGTCGCTGCTTGAAGAGCGCGTAAAGGGGCTTGTTGATCGCTTGATTATCTGTCATGGGCACTTGCTTAACCCATCTGAGCGGCCCTGTCCAGATTGAACTGGGCCAGATTGAACTGGGCCAGATTGAACTGGGCCAGATTGAACTGGGCCAGACCGAACCAAGCCAGACCAGAATGAACCGAACCAGCAGACTTGTCAAAGTGCCGCACTCTAGGGCCTGTCGACATTCATCCCAAACAGCCGAATTTGGCTATTTTTGGCTGCAAATCCTGTTCATCTTCTTGAATATGCCCGCATGTCCCGCGAATATGAACAGGATTTTCGCTCAAAAATAACTCAAACCGGCATTTTTATGTTGAACGTCAACAGACCCTAGGAGGTAATATTCTCAGGTGTCAGATCAAGAGCTTCCATCAGCTCTTTGCGCCCGACAATAAGATCCTCAATGGTCACATCATCGACCACCTCAAGAAACGCTGCAAGGGCTTTGTGAAAGGTCAGGCTGAGTTGGCACAAACCGGTCAGTGGACAATTACTGGTGGCGGGCACAAAGCACTCGACAAGATCAAAACCATCCTCGGTCTTGCGCAAAACCTCGCCAACCGTAATATCTTTGGGAAGCTTGGCCAGCTTGAAGCCGCCATTGCGTCCGCGATAATTATCCAAATAGCCCCATTGCCCAAGCTGATGGACACATTTGACCAAATGCGCCTTGGAGATATTGTAGGCCTCTGCGATATCCTTGACCCGCGAGAGCTCGTCCCCCTTAAGCGCAGCGTACATTAAAGTCCGCAAAGCATAGTTACTGTATGCCGTAATCCTCATCTAAAAAGTCCTTTAAATGCCTTCCCCAAACCCCTACACAAACATCGTCTCTGGCTCTTTTCCCTCGTTTATCATGATAGATACTGCTTCCCGACAGTAATTTCACGCAGGGCTCCCCGGTGGCCAGACACAATCCGTTCCTCTTATATGGGGCAGTTTCATCAGCAATAAAAATTATATTTAGTATAAGTGTATATTAATAAGCACTGCCTGTCATGCCAGAAGCGACAAAAACCCTGTTCATTCTTCCACTTCCAGCACCTCTGTCAGCCTTTTTTTGATGTTTTGCAAACGCTCTTCATCAATGATTTTATCACCAAGCAGGTCTTTCACATAAAAAGAATCGACCAATCGCTCGCCATAGGTACTGATATGGGCAGAAGTCACAGACAGGTTCAGCTCTGCCAGCTCATTGGTCACATCATAAAGCAGGCCGGGGCGATCCAGTGCCTCGATTTCGATCACGGTGAACCCCACCGACAGCTTATTGTCCAGCGTGACCACAGGTTCGATGGTAAAGGCATCGACCACCCGCTTTGATTGTCCGCGACTGGCCAGCAATTTGTCCAGCTCAATATCCCCATGCAAAAGCTTTTCTATATTTTGCGTTATGCGTGTGGCGCGCCGCAATTCATCTTCTTCACGATCAAACTCGCGCTGCAAAAAGAAGGTATCGAGCGCCATGCCATCTCTTGTTGTAGAGATTTGCGCGCTGACAATATTGGCTCCGGCCGCCGCACAGGCCCCGGCGATCTGCGAAATAAAGCGCGGATGGGCCTGTGCATAAAGAATAAGCTCGGTGATCGAGGTAAACTCATCGCTCAGCACTTTTGTGGCGACGGGCTGCCCCTCCCTTTTTGCCTTTTGCACCAGAGCCGCATGTATCAACTGATGATTTTGCTCTGTTTTCAGCCAGTAATCATCATAATGGCTTTCTATATAGCGATCACGCTCTTCACTGGACCAGTCAACAAGATTTTCCCGCAGACTGTCTGTGATGACGGCGATGCGGCGCCCCTGGTCAAGACGCGTATGCCCCCCGGCCAGCACAGGTTCGGTCTCATTATAAAGATTACGCAACAATTCGCCCTTCCAGCCATTCCAGACATCAGGTCCAACCCCTCTGATATCGGAAACGGTGAGCACCAGCAGCAGCTTCAGACGTTCCCGACTTTTCACAATGGCGGCAAAATCGGCAATGCTTTTGGGAGCAGCCACCACGCG
>JAKIUO010000043.1 GCA_021647535.1 Hyphomicrobiaceae bacterium | reverse complement strand
CGTCCTTGGCTTTGGCCTGGCGGGCAATGGCCTGATCAATTTCGGCAGCCTTATCCTGCATGGTGGTGTCGATGGCCTCACGGTGGGTGAGGAACGTTTTGTCCAGATCACTGGCTTTGCTGGTCAGCGTTTTATCGATGGCCTCTTGATGGGTGAGGAAGGTTTTGTCGAGATCACCGGCTTTGCTGGTCAGCGTTTTATCGATGGCCTTATGATGGGTGCGGAAGGTTTTATCCAGCTCACCAGCTTTGCTGGACATGGTTTTGTCGATGGCTTTGGTGCGCATGGCCAGCGAGGCATCCAGAGCCTTGACCTTTTGCACGAGCCGTTTGTTGAGGTCTGCCGTGTGTTTGGAAATGACGCTGTCAATTTCAGTGGTGCGTTTGGCAAGGGTAGTGTCGAGTTGACCAAGATTGCGGTTGGCCCCATCAATGACTTTGCCAAGTTTTTGTTGTTCGGCATTCATTTTACTGAGAAGTTTGGGGAGTTCAGCCGAAATTTTTTGCTTGATGGCAACGGTCTGATCACTGGTGGTTATCATGGCCCTGGTGACATTATCACCGGCCTGCTGCAGCTTCATGGCAGACATGGTGCCGTGCTTGGTCAAATCCTCACCAATACCGTCAGTGGCGATGCGGATCTGTTTTGAGACTTGCATACCAACACCTTGCAGGCTCTCTTTGACTTGTGCGCCAACCCCTTGCAGGGTCTCCTTGACCTGCATACCATTATGGGCAATGGCCTGGCGCTCATTGACCAGTTCGCCCAAAAGATTGCGAATGATGTATTCATTTTGCGAATAAGAGCGCTCAAGCGCGGCCACTTCATTATGAACAAGGGCTTCAAGTTCGCCCGCTCGACCAATGGCTCTTGAAATGGCGTCATCCATGGCGGAGACCTGGCGGCGGATGGTTTGGCCGACAGATGCCACTTTTTGCTCAGCCATCTTGTCGGGTTCGGCCAGGCGAATGGCGACTTCGGTCATGGCCGAGGCCATCAGTTTCATTTCGTGCGAGCGCACCACCAGTTGGGCAATGAACCAGAACAGAGCGATGGGCACGAGCACGGCAGCAGCCAGAATATAGGCCGAAGAACTACCGAGAATCGATTGATAACCAGAAAAATCATTGAGGCTTTGTCCAACCAGCAGCCAGCCGAGCAGACCGCCGATAAACAGCCAGATCACCGAAGTCGTTGCCGCCGTGTAATAGGGGGCGTTGCTGGGCTTGGCCTGTATGGAGTGAATGAGGCCACCAATGGAGGGCGCTTTGCTTTTTTCGGTAAGAGAGGCACGTGGGCGGGGCATCCCGGCTGGCAGATGCTGGCGCTCAAGTTTGGCCTCGCGGCGCGGTTCAGCGGTCTGTGGACTGGTCTGGGCACCGGGGGCCTGTGCCATGGTTTGGTTTTGGGGCTGGCTTTGGTTTGGCCTCTGAGGCTGGCTTTGGGTCGGGGCTGCTGTCTGGGCGAAAGAGGGGGTTGCCGACATTTGCGGCGACTGGCCAGGGGCTTTTGTTGCAAAAGGGGCCGGGGTCGGAGCTGACAGCAAGGTTGATTTGGGAGCCGGTTGCCGCGTTGCGCCCGTCGTAAAGGCGCGCGCGGGAGCTGGCTGCATAGCGGTGGGGGCTGGTCTTTGGGGCTGCGGAGCAGCTGTTGTAGCCTCTATTGTTGCCGGCCTGCGTGGGGCAGCGGCAGGTGTCGCGGGGGCCGCCTGGGGGCTCGGCGCAACGCTTTTTGCTACGAGCTTTTGGGGCGCGGGAGCCGCTTGCATGGTGCGTGGTTTTGCGGGCGTTTGTGCCGGTTTTGAGAGAGGAGCTGTCGCAGGTTTTGCAGGAGAACGTGTCGGAGCCACAAGAGGGGCGGGCAGGGGGGTCGGGGTCTTTAAGGGCGCGCGCGGCGTTGGCGCCAACGCAGGCATTGCTGCGGGCTTTTGAACGGCTGGTCTGTCAGGCGCACTTAGTGGCTGTTGTGCCGGTTTCGTGGCTGGACGGGATGAATTGTCATTTTCCCTCGTCATTCTCTTAGCTGCCCTTTAATCACGTTCAAAACCAGAAATCTTGCAGGACAATCCAGTTTCGAATCAACTCCCCAAACCCATTTTAACTCTTGCGCGTCAGATCGTCCAGCAGGTTCCTGCCAAAAGGCCGCTACAAGCTTCACTAAAATTGATACGCACAAGGCGTGCCAAGCTTTAAAAAGCTTCGACCCTCATAGAAAAAACACTGATGAGAAAACCAGCCCGCCCAATAATATATGATGGTCTTCTTTTACGCGGGATTTAGGGCCAAAAAGTGATGGCGTTTGGCAATCGGCCTGTGCGGGCATTAACGTGCCCTTATGCAAGGGGCTTTATCTTGTAATCTGGCCTTGTTGGACAGAGAGAGGAAAGACATGAACGCGAAACTGGACGAAGCCCTGCTGCTTGATGCAGATCATTTGAAAAAATATACGCTTGGCGATCTGGCGCTGGAGCGCGAAGTGCTGGGGATGTTTCTCGACCAGTCCAGGCTCTACCTGAAGCGCCTGCAATCTCCCAAAGATCCTAAAGACTGGGGAGAGGCGGCTCATTCTTTGAAGGGATCAGCCAGCGCGGTTGGTGCCTTTAAAATCGCCGAACGTGCTGCCCAGCTGGAACAAGTGGATGAACCGTTCAACAGTTCGGTCTGCACGGCCATGCTGGCGCTTTTGCAAAGCGATCTGGAAGAGACTGGGGTTGCGATCATCTACCATCTTGACAATTCAACAGAAGCTACCTTCATTTAGATTATCTGATGGTCCGGGATTTAACCGGTTTAGGAAAGCAAAAGGAAGACAATGCCCACCATTAACTATATCGACCCCACGGGGAAAAAACACACTGTCGAAGCGCAGAGCGGCCAGACCTTGATGGAAGTGGCGATCAAGGCACTGGTGCCAGGTATCGTGGCTGAATGTACGGGCGCTTGTTCATGCGCCACCTGCCATGTTTATGTGGATGAGGAATGGCGTGCCAAAACCGGCGAGGCCAGCGGTATGGAAGAAGATATGCTGGATTTTGCCGTCGAAGTGCAAGATAACAGCCGCCTGTCCTGCCAGATCACGCTCACCGACGAAATGGACGGCATGACCGTGCATGTGCCTGAACGTCAGCATTAGAGTGAAAAAATGCAACCCCGCCCTCTTGCCGGTTGTTGAAACGTGCGGGGCAAGGGACGGGATTGCGCTCTGATCGTGGAGGTGGAGAGGGGATCACCTACTTTTCGCTCAGAGTTTCGAGATCTTCACCACCAGAGGCTTTGTGGCAAAAAATGCAGCCTTTTTCAGAGCCTTTGGCAATTTTTCCGGCCAGTGGCATACCTTTTGGGTGTTTCAAAAGTGCGCCTTTGGGGTCGAATTTCATCCAGAACCAGTCTTTGTTGGCGGGGTCGTAGCCTTTTTTCATTTTGAACATGATGGTATAGGCCTTGAGGAATTTATTGGGATTGTCATAGACCGTTGCAACGGAAATGCCTTCGCCCAAATGGTTGGCCTTGACGATGACGCGCCTCTTGCGGCCATTAATCATTATTTTGCTGGCCATGACCTGTTGAATGGCCCCATGCGGCTCAGTGCCTTCAAATGGTCGGACATTGATCCGATCAGGACCAACCATCAAGACGGCTGCCAGCCTGTTCCAGATTTTTCCGGCGGTTGCGACATCCGATTTACTGCCAAATGGGGCGGCAGAAACGATTGTGCCGCTCATGAACAGCACCGCAATGCCCAGCAGGGCGAGCGTGATTTTACGAAGCTTGTTCATAACTCTAAACTCCTTCATATGCCCCCCAGGGCCGCCCCTCCTTAAATCTGTCTTCAGGATAAATCTGTTTTGTGGAAATGTCATATCATCTTGGTTCATATAGTTGTGAAGTGGTTTTGATCGCAATTTTGTGTATGTACAGACGCTGGCCAGTCTGCTTGAAGTGTTAAGAACTGATGTTACGCACCCAACTTTTGGGCCGGTCTTGAAAAAGAGCCTTCGGCGACGCTTATGCAGCGGGCATTTAGGGACCAGTCCCTAAAAACCCAACAATTGGGATTGCACAAGGGTCTAGACCCTTTGCCGCTTTCGCGCGTAGCGAACCGCCGGAGGCATTCTTTTCTTCTTTTGCGTAACATCAGTTACTAACTTAAATCGATGCAATACGCTTGGCGATTGCACCCTATACCTTTCCCCAAACAAAAAAGGGCGCTGGAAAAACCAGCGCCCTTTAGATTGTCTTATATGATTGGCGAAGACAAGCCCCGCCGGATCAAACACACGAGTGTGTTATTTGTAGACTTTTTCCACGAGATCGATATGTGGACGCTTGATCATTTCCCATTCGCCGGTCTTAGGATCGACTTTGGAATTGACGAAACATTTCCAGTTTTCTTCATCAAGGTCGAGGAAATCTGAACGATAATAGAAGCCAGGATAACGACTTTCTTCGCGGAACAAGATGTGACGCAGATGCGCTTCACCGGTCCACATGCGATGATAGTTTTCCCAGGCACGCATAAGCTCATGAAGATCTTTTGCACGCATGTTCTCACTGTCTTCTTTCAACATGCCGAGATATTTCAGACCTTCGTTCAGCATAACGCCATTGGTCTGGTAGTAAGTGGCAACGCCAGCTACATACTCATCCATGATTTTCTGCAGACGCATCTGGAACATTTTGGGCGTGATGTAATGCGGGTTGATGTCTTCCGCAGTGGTCTTGTCCTTATGTTCCATATAGGTGCGAACAGGCTTGTAGATCTCATCGGCGAATTCTTTGGCTGTACCACTAAATTCTGGTTTGAAATCTGCGTGATCCTGGCAATATTTGACCATTGCCTTACCAGCAATACGACCTTCAGCATGTGAACCTGAAGAGAATTTATGACCAGAAGCGCCCACGCCGTCACCGGCAGTAAACAGACCTTCAACAGTGGTCATGCGGTCATAACCCCATTCCCATTCAGCCGGTGCAATATCTTTTGGTCCAGAGACCCAGATGCCGCAACAACCAGAATGTGAACCCAGCAGATAAGGCTCGGTTGGGATAAGCTCGGATTTGCTTTTCTCGGGACGAATATTGAGACCGGCCCAAACGCCAGCCTGACCAATACACATATCGAGGAAATCTTCCCAGGCTTCAGCAATCAAATGCTTGTACTCGGTTGGATCCATTTTTTCAGCAAGAGCTGCCAGCGCTGTTGGTGTGTCCATGAAGATCGGCCCACGGCCATCTTTCATTTCTTTCAACATTGTATGGTTCCGCAGACAAGAGGGCATCACAACCGCTTTGTCATAAGGCGCATACTGCTCGCACATGTGAGCATTTTCTTTCAGATAGTCTTCACCAAAAGCGTTGGTGGCTTTTGATTTGAACAGCAGGAACCAGGCGCCCACAGGACCATAACCGTCTTTAAAACGGGTTGGAACGAAGCGGTTTTCCATCATGGTCAGCTCAGCGCCAACTTCGGAAGCCATCGCATAAGTCGAACCAGCGTTCCAAACGGGATACCAGACGCGTCCCATACCTTCACCCGTAGAGCGAGGACGGAAGACGTTCACAGCACCACCACAAACATTGAGGATGGCTTTGGCTTTGAATACGTAGATTTTGTCTTCGCGGTTTGAGAAGCCAACAGCGCCAGCGATGCGGTTGTCATTGTTTTTGTCGAGCAGATATTTGACGATAAAAACGCGTTCATAGATGTTTTCCATGCCGAGCGCTTTTTTCGCAGCTTCAGCAACGATCATCTTGTAGCTTTCACCATTGATCATGATCTGCCAGCCACCAGAATGAACGGGCTTGCCGCCATCAGCCAGCGATTTGCCGCCTTTTGACTGCCATGAAGCGCCATCAACGCGCTTGCCGTCTTCCAGTTCTTTCCAAATGGGGAGGCCCCACTCTTCAAACAGATGAACACTGTCGTTCACATGACGGCCCACATCATAAACAAGGTCATCACGGGTGATGCCCATGAGGTCAGCTGCCACATACTGGCAATATTGCTCAGGTGTTTTGCCATCCAGATAGGTGTTAATCGCAGAAAGACCCATGGCAACCGCGCCTGAGCGGTCCATGGCAGCTTTGTCTACGAGGGTGATTTTGAGATCGTCGCCAGCCCAGCGTACAGCTTCGTAAGCTGCGCCACAGGCGGCCATGCCACCACCAACAAACAGAATGTCGGTATCGATTTCGACGATTTCCGGATCGCCAAAAGTTCCAGCCATATTACTATTCCTCCAAGTTTACAGGCCCGCGCAAGCTCCCTGCCGCGCCGCCATACGATTATTTTTTGGTTCAGGTCACCCCGGCCAGCGCCGAGGTGCAAATATTCTAAGACGAAGCCATCAGCGATTAGCTGCTGATAACCGGCAATTCGCCTTCTTCCGTGAACAGGTTCATGCTGTTGATATCGCCAGCTTCTGGCTTGTTGCCATAAGGGTCGATAGAACCAACGGGTGTGGTGCGAACGGGGAATTTATAACGTTCAACGCCGCCGTCGCGAAATTTGATGGTCCACATGATGGCACTATCTGTGCGCAGTGGAATAGCCGCGCCACCCATTGGCACCCAGTCAGCAAAAGCGCGGACCTCGATGGCCTGCTGTGGGCAGGCTTTGACGCAGCACTGGCATTCCCAGCACTGTTCAGGCTCCTGATTGAAAGCCTTCATCGAATGACCGGTCAATGACCCGTCGACGTCAAGCTTCATAAGATTGTTTGGGCAGATATACATGCAAGCGGTGACTTCACCACCCTTACAACCATCACATTTGCTGGTGTGAACAAAAGTTGGCATACTTGGGTTCCCTCTTCCTCGGTTAGGGCTTATCGCCCACAGATTATATTGAATTATTCATGAAAGGGATTTTGACCCCTTTCCAAGCCTCAATTAGTTGGACTGTGCGGGGTTGTAACTCATTTTGCCAATAAGTTCAATCTCCTCCTCTTCAAATATTCTAATTTTTTAATTTATGTTTTTAAATAGTTCTAAGGTGCAAAGGCAACAAGACACCCCTCCCCTTGAAAAGCCTGCATTATGGGACCACACAACACCATATAAGAGTATGTTTATATATGACTTTTACGTTTTGCGCGAAAAATACCCGAGTTTTCAGCTCGACTTTTGAGTTTCTTTTTCGAGAAGAGAAAAAATATCGTCTCGTTTTCGAGCGACAGCGATATCGCGAGGTGTTTCGCCGTCCGAATCACTTTTATCGGGGTCAGCCCCATGCGCCAGAAGCAGTTCAACAATGTCCGCCAGCCCTCTTGCCGCGGCCCAGTGCAATGGTGTGCCACCGTGCTTGTCGACATAGTTCACATCCGCGCCGCGCTCAATATAAGCATGAGCGATGGCCACATGTCCGTTGCGGATGCCTTCAATCAGATTGTCGCTCTCATTGAGCTTGTTGGTGTTCCAGCCGGACACGCCAAAATAGACCAGCTCGCCGCCTTTGACCAGCTGCACCATGGGCTCATAGGTCAGCGCCCCCGTATCGACGATAAACGCTCCGTCACCATATTCCCTGGCCGCCGTCTCCGCCCCCTGCATGGTTCCAAAACCGTAAATGGCCCGTCCATCGGGCGAGCGCGTATAAAAACGAAGTTTGATCATGGCCTGTTTTCCTAAAATCATTCGTACTTCTAATATGGACTGCCAATGGCCCGACACAAGAACCGCATCAACGCGCTAGCCGCTGCAAAGCCTTCTAGCACATCCTCAAGAAAGTCGCCACGCGCTGCTTTTCCGGCTGTGGTCTTATACATGACAAAAAAGCTCTTGAGCTTGAGATCTTCTATATGTGGGTGCTCCGGGTCAAAACCACGGGGCGAACGCTTCAGCCGATCGCCCTGCAGTTTGGTCAATCGCTCACCACGCACGTCACCAAACATCTCGCAAAGCTGGCGATCTGTCTTCACCCGCGTCCAGTGCTCTTGATCATGGGCAATGGCCAGCCGGATTTTTTTGAGCTGTAGCGCGCCGGGCATCCAGATGCCGCCGCCAAAGCGGATATTGCCGGGCTCCAGATGCACATAAAAACCCGGCGCATGAGCATCACGGCCATTCATGTGGCGAAACTGAATAGCGGCATTGATTTTGTAAGGCGTCTTCTGGTTGCGACCAAAACGCTGATCACGATAGATGCGAAACATCGAGCCGCCATGCTTTTTGGGAACCGCCAGAAAGTGCGGAGAGATTGCTTCCAGCGGCTCGGCCATGGCCTCGATAAAATCCAGCACCGGGACGACCACCTCTTGCTCATAGCGTTTTTTATGGGCCATGAACCAGTCGCGATTATTATTCTGCTCTATGTCTTTGAAGAACGCAAAAAATGACGGTTTAAAGCCTTTGAACTGCTCCACATACGCACTCCCAACGCCCGTCTTATCGCTAAAAATTTAACACACGACCACGCCGCTCAGGCTGGATTGGTGGCGAGAGGCAAACTAAAAGTGCTGGAGCCATTCAGGTCAAACCAACGACCTCATCATTGCAAACGACACCTTCTTCCAACTGAGCTACGACCTGCAAATAAAGAGGGGGAGGACGACACCTTCCCCCTCTTTATTTTTAACGTCCGTAACAAGCTCTGTGAGGACGGTGGTGGCAGCGATATGCATTATAGCGCACCTTTGCATGGTGATAGCCATACTGAACCGCCAGATCGTGACAAGAATGATGTGTTCGACGACAACCAAGGAAACGCCAGCCCCTGTAAGCGATCTTGGCTTCCGACTGTGTGGTGTTTTCGTTCACTTTTGGAACGACCTTTATGGCTCCTGCGATCTTCTGGGCTGAAATTGCTGCAGGCGTGCTGGCTTGTCCATTGGAAGCGACACTCGAACCCGCTGTCCATAATAGCGCTACAAAACCGATAGAAATGATTGCCCCTGCCTTTATCTTGTTAATCATGATTTTTCTCCTCAATATACTACAATTCACCCGATAAATGCTCTGGCAATTCTCTCCCGGAGTCAATAAAAAAGACTAGTTTCCAAAGGGATAAACATCGAAGACGAACAAAGGCCAACTGCCTCAATGCACAACTGATAAAATCCATTTTTTACATAACTCTCACGCAAGGGATGTGCTATAGTGTCGCAGAGGGGCCGCGAAATACCAATGGAAGGAAAAACCAATGAGTGAGATAAAAAAACAGGTTCTTTCAGCCAATGAAGCCTATGCTGTGGATTTTGGTGACAAGGATCAACTTCCGATGCCACCCGGTCGTGGCTTTGCCATCCTCACCTGCATGGATGCCCGTCTGGACCCGGCCAAATATGCAGGTCTTGCCGAGGGCGATGCCCATGTCATTCGCAATGCCGGAGGGCGTGCCAGTGATGATGCCATTCGCTCGCTGGTGATTTCCCACAAGCTGCTTGGCACCAATGAGTGGTTCGTCATCCACCACACAGATTGTGGCATGGAAACCTTTACCGACGATATTATGCGCGGCTTGCTGCACGCCAGTCTCGAAACCTCATCCGTTGACGAAACGGGTTGGCATGACCATGGCGCTGGCCCCGGCTCGCATGAAGGCGATTTCATCGACTGGCTGACCATAAGCGATCAGTCGCAAAGTGTGCGCGCCGACGTCGCCCGCATAAAAGGCCACCCGCTGGTGCCAAACGACATACCGGTTCATGGCTATATTTATGATTGCAGCTCCGGCAAACTGATTGAAGTCAGCGACAACGCCTGACGTTTCAGCCATTTCTGCTGGCTTCAGCCAGATGATAGGCGACTTTATAACTCTCCGGCAGGGCGCTAGCGTTTTGCGCCCCGCTTATCTGCTCAACAAGCGCCCGGGCCAGCCGATGGGCAATGCCGAAACTGATTTTAAAGCCGCCGGTCAACACATAGACATTGCGCCCCTCACCCAACTGCCCGACCATCGGATCTTTGGCAAAGCAGCGCGGGCGGATGCCAGCCCATTTCGCCAGCACTGGCGCCTTATTCAAAGAGGGGCAAAGTTCAACAGCACGCTCCATAAAAGAAACGCACTGGTCCTCTTCGATCTCATGCGGATCGCACCATTCCTTTTGCGAAGAGCTGCCCACCGCCACCGTACCATCCGAATGCGGCACCACATAAACCCCGTTATCATAAAGCGCTGGAAGATCGGCCACGCCCTCAAGACCAAACAAGGCCGAATGACCTTTGGTACCCTCGCCAAGCTGCAAACCGGTGAACGGTTCCAGCAGTGAATAGGTTTCATAGCCCGCCGCCAGCACAATATTTTTAGACCTGATTTCCTGCCGCCCATCGCGCGACACAACCCTTCCTGCCGCCTCGTCAAAATGGCCAAATTCAAAGCCCTCGATAATCTTCACCCGCCCGCTGAGCGCCGCCTTCAACGCCTTGGTCAACAAACGAGGGGCCACCCGCGCGCTCATCTCATCATGCACAAGCCCCATCGGCGCAAGCTCAGGATTGATCCAGTGTGCATAAGGTCCGACATCAATCATCTCAAATCCATAGGACCATTTTCCTATCTGCCAATGCTCCGGCGCACCATCAACACAACGCTGCATACGCTTGGCAAAGCCCTCCACCCGCACCGGCATCAAACGCCCCGTGCGCCCATAGCCCGTGATCAAGCCGCTCTCTTCTTCCAGCTGCTCGATCAGCAAAGGCAGCTCATCAAGCGCCCGCCAGTGAAAGCGTTTCTTTTCATTGCTGCTATCTGGCAAATGAGGGGCCAGCGCCCCGAGCACGCCATGGCTCCCCCCAGAGCCACAAGCGCCTTTGTCGATAAGGGTGACAGATAATCCGGCGTCGAGGGCAAATTTGGCGGTCCAGAGGCCGCAAATGCCCGCGCCGATAATGACGAGATCAGAGATCATAAGACAGAAATGCAGGGCTTTGCCCCGCACCCCACCAAAGGAATATTCCTTTGGAAACCTGATTTGGGGAAGGGAATGTTTGGCATTTTGGGAGACAGCCTTTAATAAAGGGATATGGAAACTGATGATGATCTAACATGGATGGAGGGCAATGCTCCATACTCAAAGCGCTTCGAAGACCGCTATTTCTCGCGTGAAGACGGGCGCGCCGAAACGCAAGAGGTCTTTCTGGCGGGCAATGGTTTGCCGGAGCGCTGGCAGCACGCCGCGCATTTTCAAATCGCCGAACTGGGCTTTGGCACGGGTCTTAATTTTCTGGAGACACTGGCCCTTTGGCATAATCATGCACCGAAAGACGCCTGCCTGACCTTTACCAGTTTCGAGCTTTACCCCTTGTCGCGCTATGAAATCGCCCGCGCTTTGCTGAACTGGCCCGACCTGTGCGAACTCGCCACGCCTCTGCTTGACCATTGGCCCATTCAAAACACGGCAAAGTTTGGCAATGTCACCCTCGACCTCATCACCGGCGATGCCTGCACCACCCTGCCCCACTGGCAAGGCGCTGCAGATGCCTGGTTTCTCGATGGCTTCTCTCCCGCCAAAAACCCACAGCTTTGGGGAGCCGATCTGATGCAGGCCGTGTTCGACCATACCAAAAAGGGCGGCACATTTTCCACCTACACCGCCGCCGGTTTCGTGCGCCGCAATCTGCAAGAGGCGGAGTTCGAGGTCGAGCGTGTCGCGGGTTTTGGCAAAAAGCGCGAGCGCTTGCAGGGAGGTAAAAATCCAGATGCCAATAATGAACTGAATATTTCAATCGCACGAATGACCGATATTGAAGAGCTGCAAGCCCTGTTGCGCGCCACCTGGCACGCCACATATGATCCTGTGTTTGGCTTTGCCAAAACAAAGGAGCTTTTCGAATACTGGCATAGCCTGGAAAAACTCACCAAACGTATTGAGCGAAACGACACCAAAATGCTGGTGGCCAGACGCAACGATCAGATCGTCGGCACCGCCTGCATCTCACAAGGCTCCATGGGCAAGACAGTCCTCAATCAGATGTATGTAAAGCCGAACCAGCAAAGGACAGGCATAGGCTCAAAACTATTCGCTCATCTGCTTGCCATGTCTCCCGCTCAACACTGCATCGAACTGGAAGTCGAACCGGACAATAAAGGGGCCATTGCCTTTTATCAACGGCACGGTTTTAAGATCACTGGCGAGCTTGATGATTGTGGGAACACCGGTCATCTGGTAAAAGCCCTCATTATGACACGCAATAGCTAAGGCCCAGAAGAGCACGAGAACAACATATGCCACAAACGCTTTACGATAAAATCTGGAACGATCATCTCATTGAAACCGGAGATGAAGACAGCTCGCTCATCTATATTGATCGCCACCTCGTTCATGAAGTGACCAGCCCGCAGGCTTTTGAAGGCTTGCGCATGGCAGGGCGCAAAGTTCATGCGCCACAAAAAACGCTGGCCGTGCCGGATCATAATGTGCCCACCAGCAAAGACCGGCTGCAAGGCATAAAGAGCATCACCGATAAAGACGCCCGCTTGCAGGTCGAAACGCTCATAAAAAACTGCGAAGAGTTCGGCGTGCCGCTCATCGACATGAATGACAGGCGGCAGGGCATCGTCCATATTATCGGACCAGAACAAGGCTTTACCCTGCCCGGCACCACCATTGTCTGCGGCGATAGCCACACCTCGACGCATGGGGCATTTGGCGCCCTCGCCAATGGCATCGGCACTTCTGAAGTCGAGCATGTGCTGGCGACCCAGACCCTCATACAGGCCAAGGCCAAAAACATGAAGGTTGAGGTCAATGGCACCCTGCCCGACCACCTCAGCGCCAAAGACATTATCCTGGCCCTCATCGGTGAAATGGGCACGGCGGGCGGCACCGGACATGTCATCGAATTTTGCGGCGAGGCCATTCGTGCGCTGTCCATGGAAGGGCGCATGACGGTCTGCAACATGACCATTGAGGGCGGCGCACGCGCCGGCCTCATCGCCCCGGACGAAACGACGTTCGAATATTTCAAGGGCCGTCCCATGTCCCCCACGGGCAAAAACTGGGACCAAGCTGTCGCGTACTGGCGCACCCTGCACACCGATGAGGGCGCTCATTTCGACAAGACCATCACCCTTGATGCCAGCGACCTGCCCCCCATCCTCACATGGGGCACCTCGCCTGAAGATGTCGTCTCCATCACCGGCATTGTTCCTGACCCCGCCGATTGGCCCGATGCCGACCAACGCGCTGCCAAACAACGCGCCCTCGATTATATGGGGCTGAGCGCGGGCACAAAAATGACCGACATAAAAATCGACCGTATGTTTATCGGCTCTTGCACCAATGGCCGCATCGAAGACCTGCGCGCCGCCGCAATGATAGCCAAAGGCCAGCACGTCTGTGAGCACGTCCAGGCGATGATCGTACCGGGTTCCGGGCTGGTGAAAGAACAGGCTGAGGCCGAAGGGCTCGATAAAATATTCATCGAAGCAGGCTTTGACTGGCGCGAACCCGGCTGCTCCATGTGCCTTGCCATGAACGCCGATCGCATCGAACCAAAGGAGCGCTGCGCCTCCACCTCCAACCGCAATTTTGAAGGCCGTCAGGGCCGTGGCGGGCGCACCCACCTCGTTTCTCCTACCATGGCCACAGCCGCGGCGATTGCCGGTCATTTCGTCGATATACGCACCTTTGGCAAAGAGAGCTGAGCATGACCAGTAAAAAAACAAAACCCCTCATACGCACCATTCTTGAATGGGGGGCCGTTGGTGCGCTTGCCATTGCCGCCTATCTCTGGTTTTCGCCGCCGCCTGCGCCAACACTTGCAGAATATGTGATCGCCGCCAAAACGAAAGAAGGCGGTCATGTCAGAACCATTCCCTCCGGCAATATCGACCTTGATGGCTTTGCTGCCAATTGCAAGAACACCCCCCTCGTGCTCGACAATAATTTTTCAGATCACGCTGCCGCTTGGCCGCAATCCAACTTCATCATCATCAATCAAAAATACTTTGCCGCACTGCCAAAAGTGCAAAAACTCTTTACTTTCTACCATGAATGCGGGCATATCGCGGGCTTGAGATCCGAACTCAACGCTGATTGTTACGGCGTTCAGCAGGGCCTCAAGCTGGGATGGCTCGACCAAAAAGGCCTTGACCAGCTGTGCGCTTACTGGCGGCCCAAAAAGGGAGATGCGGCACATCCCCCCGGGAAAAAACGTTGTGAGCGCATGATTGCATGTTTCAACAAGTCCGCGAAACAGAACTGATGTTCAGCGGACATTGCGGGGGTAAATTTTGATGTTTGTTGCGTTTCGTGTCTGGACTCTGTCTTTGATCTTCCTTCTTCCTTTGTTCACTCAAAGCGCCCATGCTTTAAAAGGAGGGCCTCTCAAGGACGGGGTGTACAAGCCCGGCAAGCTGATCCTCGCGGGCAAGCGCTTGCGTTGCGGCAAAGTAAAAACCCTTGTCAGCTCGAATTACTGGAAAACAGCAGGCTCCATCCCCGGCCTTATCGGCCTCAACCCGCGCAAACTCAAAAAATATAGCCGTGTTGAGCAATGGTTTATCTATACCCATGAATGTGGCCATCAATATGTGGGAAAAAGCGAGCGCCGGGCCGATTGCTGGGCCTCAAAAAATGGCCGCCGCCAAGGCTGGTTGAAAAAATCCGGTCTGCAGAAAATCTGCCGCACTTTGCGTAACGACCCCGCCAAAGCGCCCTACCCCTCCGGCAAGGTGCGCTGCCGCATCATGAAACGCTGTTTTTAACCCTTCGCTCTCCTGTTTGGTTTTTTAGTTGGATTTCATCCTCTACGCCTCTATACTGCCTGAAGTTTTCCAACCAGTTTATGCAAACTTCAAGAGCGCCTCCCTCTTAAAAACAAGGAGGCAGGAGGAATATTTATGGCCAATACACCGCTGATGCCCAAAGCTACCGCCGTCTGGCTGGTCGAGAACACCTCTTTGACCTTTGAACAGATTGCCGATTTTTGCGGCCTGCATATGCTGGAAGTCAAAGGCATTGCCGATGATGATGTGGCGCAAGGCATCAAGGGCATGGACCCCATATCCAGCAACCAGCTCAAACGTGGTGAAATCGAGCGCGGTCAGGAAGATGACAAATATAAATTAAGGCTGCAACTCAGCACGGTTATCATTCCCAAAAGCAAAAAGAAACTGCGCAAGCGCCCCAAATATGTGCCCGTTTCCAAGCGCCAGGATCGCCCCAACGCCATTGTCTGGCTGGTGCGCAATCACCCAGAACTGAAAGATCCGCAGATCATTCGCCTCGTTGGCACCACCAAGCCGACCATCGAAAAGATCAAGGAACGCACCCACACCAATATTGCCAATTTCTCTCCCGTTGACCCTGTTGCGCTGGGACTTTGCACACAAAGCGACCTCGACAATGAAGTCGATATGGCTGCCGCCCGCATCAAGCGTGAAGGTGGTCAAATGCCCAAACCGGCCGCTGATACCCTGTTGCCCACATCTTCCACCATCGCTGGTGCCAGTAATATCAACCCGTTTGATACGCCGCAGGAAGGCCTGGAAAGGACCAGCGACCATAACGCCCCCTCAGAGGCCGACAGCGTTTTTGCCAACTTCCCCAGTAAGCAAGAAGATGAGAGCGGCGAGGAGGACCGTGACGATGAAAGCACTGACCATACAGATGAAGACAACCCTGCATAGTCACCCATATATAGCCAGCGGCTATGGCGATCTGACTACTGACGGGTGAACATCAAAGATCGGACAATGGTTTTTTGCAAAATTTGCTGAATCTTCGAGTGATCTGAGTATACATGAAACTTCTTTTTTACATTCCTGGACTGGTCGACGGTGGAGCTGAACGCGTCATGGCGACGCTGGCAAGCCAGTTTGCCCGTAAAGGCCATGAGGTTTCGCTGGCTGTTGATTTTACTGTGGACGGGGCTGGCGCGGGCCTGTCTGATGATGTCCAACTGATCCCCCTTGCCAGCGGGCATGGAGGAGCGGTGCGTCATCTGGCCCGCCTGTTGCGTGAAGAACAGTTCGATCTGGCAATATCTGCCATCGCTTCATGCTGTTTCAAACTCTCTCTGGCTAGCCTGCTGGCTCGTTTTCGCTTGGCTTCCCCCCTATCGACGGCAGGCAAAACCACCAAAACAATCCTGACCTATCATGGCTCTGAAGAATATAAAACCGGTACTCTCAGCTATCTGGGTACTGCATTGCTCCCCCTTTTGAGCCGCCACTCTCGTGCTATAATTGCCGTATCCTACAGTCTGGAAGGCGAGCTGAAAAACCGCTGGAAAGCCAAAGCGGATAAGCTCTGGACGATCTATAACCCGGTTGCCCCCCCCCCCGCCCCCGCCGATCCGGTCCCCAACACACGTTGCTGCTTGAGTTCGCCATCATTCATTTCAGTCCCCAATGTCCTCGTGCCACAGGTCCGGATGCTCAGCAATAAACGCTCGCATCATCTCGATGCATCGCGCATCGTGAAGCCGAATCACTTCGACGTTGGCCTGGTCAAAAAGGTATTCTGCACCCTGAAAGTTCTGGCTTTCGCCGATAACGATCCGTGGAATTTTGTAGAGCATCGCGGTGCCCGTGCACATGATGCAGGGACTCAGCGTGGACGCCAGGGTCAATCGGTGCCAATCCCGCCGCCGCCCTGCGTGACGAATGCAAACGGTTTCAGCATGGGCGGTTGGATCGCCCTGTTGCACCCGCAGGTTGTGGCCACGTGCGACCACGATGCCTTGCTCCAGGTCCGCCAGCACTGCGCCGATGGGCAATCCGCCCTCGCTCAGTCCCAGTTGGGCTTCGTCGATGGCCTGTTCTAATAAGTCCCGATCGGTCATGTCCACAAGCTCCTTGCGATATGCTACCGCATCATCATGGGACTGTTTGTTTTACTTTTGGCAGCGACGGGATTGATTCTCCTTCTGGGCGTGGGCGCGCTGGTCCACGCGCTACGTCATCCGCCACGCCAAACCTTTGCGGTCGCGCTGGGGCGCAGCTACCCCACCGACCCGACGGACCTGGGGAAAACTGGCCAGGCGATCACCTTCACCTTGTCCGATCAAACCACCACCCCCGGCTGGATACTGCCCGGCGACGATGCGGCTGGCCCTGTCGTCATCCTTCTTCACGGCTACGGCGACGGCCGCTACAGCCTACTGTTACAGGCACAGCACGTTTTGCCCTTTGCCTCCCATGTCGTCGTCTACGATCAGCGCGGGCAAGGCGAATCCCAAGCTCCCACGTCCACCGGCAGCCTCATCGAAACCCAAGATCTCCTGCACCTGATCGACCACCTTCCGCTGGACACCCAAGACCTCGTACTCGTGTGCTATTCCATGGGGGCGGGAGTTGCCCTGGCAGCAGGCC
>JAKIUO010000281.1 GCA_021647535.1 Hyphomicrobiaceae bacterium | reverse complement strand
CCGCTCGCAGGGGCCAGACCGACAAACCGCTTTATATCACGCCTCAAAAGACCGCCACGGAAAGGCGCTAACAGCCGCTGACGCTATCACAGCCCGCCCAACAACAACCATCGAGCCGATGATTGGCCCGGCTAGCATCAGCAAGAAGATCTGGGCGCGAACATCAGGCTGCACCGACATTACCCGCTCTGACAGCAAAGCCTCATGCCTTGTCATTGACAGTCTGCGCATTGAACTAAAACAGGCCCACGACAAACAGCGCCTGCTAGCCATCGTCGCCCGCGAAAGCGCTACCATGGCCCGCATTTGCCCACCACGCGAAACTCACCCCGGTGCCGCCGGTATCGCCCGCCTGACCGGCTATAGCCGCGACGAGGTCCGCTACGCTATGTTCGCCTTCGCCGGACTGCTGATCGAACTGGTCGCCACCTTCGGCCTGCTGCTGGGCAGCAAATCAAAACCGAAACGCAAAACCACCACCGGCAAGCCCACCGACCTTTACGAAGCCCTCAAGCTCAAGGTCGATGAAAACGGACATGTCACTACCAGCTATCGCGAGCTGGCTCTTGACCTTGGCTGGACCATCAAGGGTAAGAAGCCAAATGTCAGCAGGGTCAAGCGACGGCTGGAGAAAAAACAAAAAGACGGCCTGCTGACCTTCCAGCCCTCGCCAACAGGAACAAAGGTGAAACTGACGAAGTATGCCTAAATGACCGAGAGACTGGGACTCGATAATATTGGAAAAGACCGATTTAATGCCCCTTGCTTTTGTTACGCCTGCGCCAAAGTGCTCTTTTCCGACGATACCAGTGCCCTGCAATAATGGTTTTGGCATCCTTGTAATCACCACGATCAAGGGCACGAAAAAACGTCATGACCGGTATTTCCACCCGACAAATATCTTCTCTTTCATCCTTGCGGCCAGCAGCTTTTCGATTGACAAGATCGCAACTTCTTACGGGAACATAGAATAGGAAAATACGCTCGCTGGAGCCGCCGGGAGAAACATAAAACTCGCTAATCAGAATAAAATCATTTGCCTGATAGCCAATTTCCTCCATGATTTCACGCTTGATGCATTCCTCGGCGGTTTCATTGGTTCCAATGCCACCCGCAACTGTTTCCATCAACCATCCCGGTCCCTTTTGATAAGTCGGATAGCGAAATTGCTCAGCAAGAATAATCGTATCGCGATCCGTATCATGAAGCAGTGCGGCAGCCGCATCACCACGCTCTAGCACAAGAAAAGTCTGCTCTTTATTTGTCCCTCCATCGTAGCGCTCATAGGAAACCCGGGCCGCATCTATCTTCAGAAAACCATCAAATTTACGCTCACTGCTATGGATAGTGACTTTCTTTTTTTTCGATTGTCTCCGAGGCGTTGCCTTATTCCCTGAAGTTCTCTTGGTTGCTGTTTTCTTCTTTGCCATTTTTCCATCCTTTACACGCTCACAAGCCGTTGCTACTCAATCACTTTTAATTTAAGCAATATTTTTTGCAAAATGCATGAATTTTTCACGACCAATGAATGAAGTTCCTGCTTGTTTCCGGCCTGGAGAGAAACGCACAGCTCAGGTGCTCCAACCGTTTTTCCAATTGCGTCATAAGTTGCAGGAGCAATGCTCCAGGCAAGGGGAAGATTAAGCCGTCTTACTGGCAGCTTTATGAACATAAGCTTTTTAGTGCTTTTTTTGAAAGCCTCCCTCACATGGTTGATTTCCCTGCGGGCCTGCTGGTCGCGCACTTTCAAAACCGCATAAAGTGGGGCTAGCGTGTCTACGAGACGCGTTCCGTCTACCTTTTTTCCTGACGGCTTGTCAGGTCTGGTGAGAATGATCAGATTGAGATCAAGATTCACGTTCAGCGAGGTTGCAGCCTTTTCCAGGGCTTTGTAAATCGAATAGGCCGTCGAGGCTCCAGAAGAATCGGCATAGCCACCATCAACAAAATTGGTGATATGCTTTTCGTGACGATAGGTATAGGCGGGCAGTATACCGGGAAAGCGGGCACTTACAATGGCCGCATCAAGCGTACTGATCAAAGGTGACACACTTCCCTCAAACCATTGCGTAAAGCTTTCAGGTGCAGTGCTACCAAATTGTTTGGGAACGAAATCAAAGGGTGAAAAAGCGGCAAGTTTTCCTGTTTCCACACTGGTGGCATTAAGGATCAGCGCCGGAGAATTAGATCGCGGCGTCCAACTCTTGTAATAGCACTGCTCAAGAAAGGTTGTCCCCTTGCACATATCCGGCTCTGTGGGGGCTGGCAGGGATTTCCCTAAACCCTCAAGTGACTTTTTTACCATGGACAAATAGCTGTTGCGTAGGGCCGAAGAACGATCATTTTCACGATCATGTCGCCCCCTCCAGGAGGTCACGATTTCTCCTGGCAGTTGAGCCATAAGAGCTGATGCATGACGTCCCGTAATAATCTTTCGCAATATCCGGTTGCGCGGCCCCCTGCCAAATTCCCTCTTTCCGGTTGCCGTCAGAGACCGAGGCAAGGCCTTGTTGATAGCGGCAAAAAGTGTCAACCCGACAGCTCCCCCGGAAACGCCACTTGTCGCAAAGACATGGGATGAAAAAAGCGGATTGGCGTCTTGAAGTGACGCCAAAACAAAAGCGGCATGAGAAGCGGCATAAGCTCCCCCTCCCTGAGCGGCAAAAATGAAAACCGGATAGGGCCTATTGCTGCTTTTGTAGTTTTGATAGTCTGGACGATTTAGCAACCATTTATGAAACAGAACCGTGATCTGACGTTCTTTTTTGTCAAAAGCCGTTGATTGTTCGCTATCTTGAATAAGGCTGGTGGGGAAAAGAGGTAGTCGAGAAACATCAAAACCTGAAAGATAGAGGAAAGTCAGGAGAGGTACAACAATCACCAGACTGTCCAAAAGGCCAAATATGACCAACAATACACCAAGGCTGTAGAACATTAAGAACAAGGTAATAAATACACCAAACAGGATTGCCAGCGGTCCAACTT
>JAKIUO010000042.1 GCA_021647535.1 Hyphomicrobiaceae bacterium | reverse complement strand
AGGCGATGATGAGGATCGAGCCGGTTACAACTGTTTGCTGGGTGAGAAAACGGGCCAGCGAAATATAACCCAGCGCAGTGGCCACAAGTACGGCAGCGACAATGCCCCAGAGCGGGACTTTCAACAGGCTGGACATTTGGAAAGGCTTTTTTTCGCCAGGAGTAGCGGCCAGCCGGTGGGCTTTGAACGGCGTGTGCAATATGGCGATCAGCAGACCGGTAAACATCACTGAAGCCAGAGCGCTTTGCAGGATGGTCAGTGACAAAGGCAGCGAGAAAATCCGGTTTAACTGGCCCAGAAACAGATCGGTTCCATAGACAATAGCAATCGCCATGATCAGCATGTTCAGTCTTTTGGCCACCGAGGTGGAGACGGGGAAAATGCGCCAGCGGCGGTGATTTGGTGCCAGCAGGGTTGTTGACATGGCCATGATGGCTGTGATGGCGCAAAAAGCCCCCAGCGCAACCGGGGCGAGCTCGTCGACGGGGGTGCTCAGCATTTCAAGAGCTTGCAGTCCTGCATAAAGCACACCTGCACCGGCTATGGGGGGGGCGGCACGCAGCAAGGAAACAATGGCAGCCGCGAAGGCCTGGTCGAAAAAGGGCGGGGTGCGTCTTTTGGGCCAGTTGCGGTAGGAGGGAATAATGCGTTGCGCCAGTACGGTGAGGCCGCCGCCGACAAGCAGGGCGGCGAGGATCAGCAGAACCAGTTGGACTGTGGAATAACGATCGGCCCAATAGCCTAAAATGCGTGATATTCGCCCGGCGGCTTTTGAAAGTTCCGGCACGCCCTCTTGCCACAGGGACAGAGCAAAGGGAGAGCGACCTTTTTGCAGGATTTGTGCGCGGAACAGGTCGCGCCGCAGATCAAGCACCTGTTCGCGCATCTGATTGGTGCGGGCCAGCAGGGTGGTGGCCGATTTGACAATGCCATCGCTTTGGGCAAAGCGTTTTTCGAGTTCAGTTCGCTGCTCGGCCACTTCATCTGTTTCGGAAGGGGCGTTTTTCTTGGGGGCGGGGCCAAGCTTGTCGAGCAGGGTGCGGGCGTCCGCGACCAGAGGCGTGTTTTGTGCGATGAAAACTTTGATGGCATCGCTGCTTTTTTCCAGATCTATGGTCATGCTGGAAAGCAGCTCATCGTCGAGCTGCTCTTTTTTCAGCTGCTTGTCGAGTTCATCAAGTTGGCTTTTCCACGTGGAAATCTGGGTCTTCAAGTTCCCATGATCAACGCCCTTGGCGTGTAAGGGAATTGTTATTGCGAGCAAACCAAAGGCCAGCAGCATGATTTGTGCGCAACGCGATACAATTTGTTTCATGAAGAAAAAAAAAGGCATTATTGTCATGCGATCCATTTGAGTGGTTCTTTTGGTAAGGGCTTCTTTTTGGGGTGAGGGCGTTTTGCAGCTAACCGGTATAGCTCTTGACGAGACTGCCAGCGATCAGATGCCAACCATCGACCAGCACGAAAAAGATCAGCTTGAAGGGTAAAGAGATCATCACCGGCGGCAGCATCATCATACCCATGGACATGAGCACTGAGGCCACCACCATGTCAATGACCACAAAGGGCACAAACAGCAAAAAGCCGATTTCAAAGGCGCGCCGCAGCTCGGAGATCATGAAGGCCGGGATTAGAATACGCAGGCTGATGTCCTGAGGTGTTGCCGGGATCTTGGTTTTTGAGAGATCGACAAACAGTTGCAAATCCTTGTCGCGGACATGTTTCAGCATGAAGACCTTGAACGGAATAACGGCTTTCTGGAAGGCTTCGGGCAACTCTATTTTGTTCTCCATTAGGGGAGCAATGCCGGTATCATAGGACTTTTGAAAGACAGGCGCCATGATGAAAGCGGTGAGGAATAGCGCCAGCGAGACAATGACGCTGTTGGGGGGCGATTGCTGCACGCCAATGGCTGTGCGCAGCAGCGACAACACCACGGCAATGCGGGTGAAGGCGGTGACCATAATGAGGATCGAAGGGGCCAGCGAAAGAATAGTGACGAGCGCGATCATCTGCACGGCGCGCTGGGTGACGCCACCATTATTGCCATCGCCAAGACCGATGGTGATGTTTTGCGCCAGCGCCGGGTCGTTATAAAAAGCAAGCGCGAGGAGCGCCAGCAAAAAAACCAGCGTGCGGCTCAAAATCAGCTTGTTGATTTTGAAATTGTGCAGATATACAGGCCGGCTCCTCATCTGGGCTTGCTCACTCATTTGTTAAAAAAGAAGAAATGGGTTTGGAGCGTTTGGCGTTGTGCAGGTTTTTTTCCATTTGAGTTCTGCTATTTTGAGTTCTGGCATTGCTATCGGCTGGAAGAGCGCCGCTTGACGAGATACCCGTTTCAATAACAACATCCACAGGGCCGCCGGTCATGATCAGATGCTCGACATTATCGCGCCGGATCAAAACAAGCTTGCGCCGACTATCAATGCTGGCGGTCTCAATCGCGCCAATGCGTTTTTCGGCGGCTCCCTTGAAGAGGGCTTGACCGGGCAGTGCGACACCATTTTCCAGCATGGATCGCCACAGCCATGCCCCCAGTATGATAAGCGCAATGACAAAAATAAAAGCGGCGATATAAAAGAACAGATCCCCCATTAGAAAAGGTCTTCCTTATTGGTTTGTATTTCTCGTTTTATACGCTTGATGCACAGTAAAATATTCAGGTCTTACTCGTCGCAAATCAAGGACGGCAAATAATACCGGTTCAACTGTTAACTGATTCGCGGCCCATTATACAGATAATCACCATCAATACGCAGATTTTAGAGCCTTGTGTATTAACACTGGACAATTGTTTACTCGATCTTAACCGGTGAGGCGGCAATCTTTGCCTAATTGATGCATGGCGCAAGGGCTGATTGCTCCTTGAACATGCGAACTCCAACAAGGAAGGAGGGTGTGTCAAATGGCTCTTGATCAAATTCCCCTGTTTGCGGCTCTGAAAAGCAAAATGAACTGGCATCAGGACCGCCAGACCTTGCTGGCACAAAATGTCGCCAATGCCGATACCCCGAATTACAAAGGGCGCGATCTCGCCCCCTTCAGGGTTGATCAGGCCATCAAAGGCGGGCAGGTTTTGCCACCGATTGGCATTGCCCGCACCAGCGCAGGTCATATTCAAGGCAACCTGATGGCCGATGCGCGCTCCAATTTTGGCAGCAAGAATGGCGGGGGGTGGGAGATCACCCCGGAAGGCAATGGCGTTGTTCTTGAAGAGCAGATGATGAAGGTGTCGAGCAATGCCGGTGAATTTCAGGTGGCCAGTACGCTTTATACACGCTCACTGGGCATTCTTAAAACAGCTATTCGTGGAAGGAGCTAACTCGTGGATTTGAAGAAAAGCATGATGATCGCCGCCTCTGGCCTGCGGGCGCAGTCCGGGCGCATGAAGGTGATTGCTGAAAATATCGCCAATGCCGAGTCGACGGCCAAAACAAAAGGCGGCGATCCCTATCAGCGGCGCATCCCGACCTTTCGAGAAGTCTTTGATAGCGAGATGGGGGTCAAGGTCGTCAGGCAGGGGCGTGTACAGCTTGATAAAACTGCATTTGGCGAAAAATTCGACCCCGGCAACCCGGCCGCCAATGATAAGGGCATCGTTAAAACGCCCAACGTCAATACGCTGATTGAAATGGTCGATATGCGCGAGGCGCAGCGTAGCTACGAAGCCAATCTCAATGTCATTGGCTCTTCGCGGCGCATGTTGGCGAAAACACTGGATATTTTGCGCGGCTGATTTGCTGGCGCAAGTGGGGGCAGCCCCACACCCCGTTGGGGGAAAGTCTTCCCCCAAACCCCCTTCTTTTTGAAATTAGAAAAGGGTGGGTTTGGGAGGTCTTCCCCAGGCGGGTAAAGCGCTCAAATAGCGAAGCGGTAGCGCAAAGCAAAAAAGTGCTGGCCCCGCTCGCGTTCGCGAGATGTGCGTGTTTGTTTTGTGTAGATAATATCAATTCTATAAAGGGCGGACAGAAAAATGGCGATTACAGCAACCGGGGCAGCAAATGCCTATGCGAGTATGCAAAGACTGGCCGGGCCAGTGGGCGGCATGGCTCCCAAACCTGCCGCTGGGCTTGCAGAACAAACCGTACCCGTTTCTGGTCCCGGCAGCTTTGGCGATATGGTGGAAAAAGCTGTCACCGGCACGTTGGATACGGGTCGCGCTGCCGAACAAAGAGCGTTGTCCATGGCAGAGGGCAAGGCGTCCATCGTTGATGTCGTGACCGCTGTTGCCGAAACAGAACTGGCAGTGGAAACGCTCGTCACAGTACGCGATAAAGTCATCAGCGCTTACAAAGACATTCTCAACATGCCGATTTAGGGTATACTTGGTCTTCCCGTTTTATTTGTGAGGACAGCTTTGTGTCAGATGGTCTTGCTTTTGCCTTGGTACTTATCGCTTTTCCGTTCATCTTCTACTGGTTCTGGATTTATCTTTCGATCAGCGCCTTTGGTTTCTTGCCTTGCGCCAGTCCGCCCCCTATCATGTCCATAAGGATAAAATAGATAACGGATGATTTTATGATACGTTTTCCCTCACGACAGCTGCAGCTATTGCTGGCTTGTTTGCTGGTGTTGATTCCACTCCAGGCCTATGGCAAGGAGGGCGCGCAGCCGACCTTGCAAGGGCTTGCTGATGGCGATCATCGTTTGGACAAGAGCAAGGCGCGCAACAAATTTCGCCATCCCGTTGAAACGCTGAAGTTTTTTGGTCTAAAGCCCGGCATGACCGTTGTCGAAATCTGGCCAGGTGGCGGCTGGTATACCGACATCATCGCGCCTTATGTGATGAAAAACGGCAAATATTATGCGGCAGGTCGTAACCGGGATAGCAAAAACAAGCGCATACAGGCCTCCATCAAACGCTATGACAAAAAGCTCGTCAAGCACCCGGAACTGTTTGGCAAGGTCATTGTTACGCAGCTCTCGCAAAACAAAACCGAGATTGCGCCAGCTGGCAGTGCCGATCTGGTTTTGACCTTCCGCAATATTCACAACTGGATGAAATTCGGCTTTGATCGCACCATTTTTGAGGCCATGTATAAAGCGCTCAAACCCGGCGGCGTATTGGGTATTGTGGAACACCGCGAGAACCCGGAAGAATTTCCCGATCCGCAAACCCTTTCTGGCTATGTGCATGAAGAGCAGGTCATGGCAATGGCCAAGGCGGCGGGCTTTGCGTTTATTGGCAAATCCGAGATCAACGCCAACCCTAAAGATACGCGCAAACACCCCAAAGGCGTCTGGACCCTGCCGCCAAGCCTGCGTCTTAAAGACAAGGACCGTGCGAAATATCTGGCGATTGGCGAAAGCGATCGCATGACCATGATGTTTCGCAAGCTGGTCTATTGATAGGAGAAGGAAATGCGCGGACGCAATCCTTTTGCATCGTAACAATGGCGCGGGAAACTCAATAAATGGAATTTTTATCACAGCTGGATGATCCTGCCATATGGGCTTCTCTTTTGACCCTGACAGCCATGGAAATTGTGCTGGGCATTGATAATGTGGTGTTTATCTCTCTGGTGGTTGCGAGGTTGAAGGAGAATATCCGCAAGGGCGCGCGCCAGTTCGGTTTGATACTGGCCTTTGTGATGCGCGTTGCCATGTTGTTTGGCATCACCTGGATTATGGGGCTGAAGGAAAATGTCTTTTCCGTTATGGGCCATGATATTTCCTGGAAAGACATCATCTTGATCGCGGGCGGCCTGTTCCTTATCGTCAAGGCAACGCAGGAAATCCATACTGATATTGAAGGCACACCTGAAGAGCAGGCCGGACCAAAGGCCAGTCAGTTCTTGATGATGGCCATCTTGCAGATCGCCGTCATTGATCTGGTATTTTCGGTGGATAGCATCATCACGGCGGTGGGCATGGCCGAGCATGTGGAAGTCATGGTGGCGGCGGTACTGATCGCCATGATCGTCATGTATATCGCTTCGGGGGCGATTGCCGGATTTATTGCCGAACATCCCACCACCAAATTGCTGGCTCTGTCTTTCTTGTTCATGATTGGCGCGGCGCTGGTGGCGGATGGCCTCGATTTCCACATTCCGCGCGGTTATATCTATTTTGCCATTGTGTTTTCGGGAGCGGTGGAGTTTTTCAACATCTATTCCAAGAAGCGCCGGGCCAAGAAGAAAGCCTCCTGAGCGCGAGGAGCGAGGCATGTTGAAAACGCCTGTTTTAAAAGAAAGTCCGCAGCGGCTGACACTGGTTTTTATGGTGTTTGCGCTGGTGTTTCTTGTGCTGGCCGGGCGGCTGGTGCAATTGGGGTTGCGCCATCATGACGATCTGCGTCTGAAGGCCAGTGCGCGCACCAATCAGGCGATTGCACGTCCCGAAATACATGATCGGTTCGGGCGGGTGCTGGCTATGGATGTGCCGACAAGCTCGCTTTATGCCGACCCTAAAATTTTGCTGGGCGTCGATGAGACCGTTGAAAAGCTGGCGGTTGTTTTGCCTTCGATTGACCCTGAAAAACTGCGCAACAAGCTGTTCACCAAGCGCCGCTTTGTGTGGATCAAACGCTTTTTGACGCCGGACCAGCGCCGCGCGGTTTATGATCTGGGGTTGCCGGGACTGTATTTTTTACGTGAGCCCAAGCGCTTTTATCCGCTAGGGGCACAAAGTGCTCATCTCGTTGGCACGGTTGATCGGGACAATAAAGGACTGTCTGGCATTGAGCGCCACATAGATCAGCTTATGCGCGATGAGCGTGACGGTCCGGGCAGCAATAGCGATCAAAAGCGCCCGCTTGTGCTGTCCGTTGACATGCGGGTGCAAAATGGTGTGGTGCATGAGTTGCAAAAGGCTATTTTGCGCTATCAGGCGAAAGCCGGAGTAGGCATTGTTCTGGATATCAAAACCGGTGAAGTGCTGGCGCTGTCTTCTTTGCCCTCGTTCGACCCTTTAAAACCGGGGGAGGCCCTGCAGCCAGACCGGATCAACCGGGCGATGCGCGGTGTCTATGAGCTGGGATCGGTGCTCAAAACCTTCACCATCGCCATGGGGCTGGACGAAGGAGCCGTTGTTGAAGGGCAGCGCCTTGATGTGGCGACACCGGTAAAACTGGGGAAATTTGTTATTAAGGACCATCACAAAACCCGGGATGGCACCATGTCGGTGCGCGAGATTTTCACCCATTCTTCCAATGTCGGGGCGGCGCGGATTGCGCGCAAGGTCGGGGTTGATGGTCATCGCGCCTTCTTGTCGCGCCTGCAATTGCTGGGGCGGTTGCGCAGTGAGGCGGGCAATGCCGGTTTGCCCCTGCAGCCAGCCAAATGGCATCTGGCCGACAGTCTTTCTGTGGCTTATGGCTATCGTCTGTCGGTTTCGCCCTTGCAACTGGCCAGTTCGGCGATGGCGCTTTTTAATGGCGGCAATCTGGTGCGCCCGACCTTTTTACGCCGCGATAAAAGCGAGGCCTTGAAGCTCGGAACGCCGGTTTTACAATCGTCGACCAGTCGATTTATGCGAACAGTCATGCGCGAAAACGTCATCAGCGGTACCGGCAGAGCGGCCAATATAAAAGGTTATCGCATTGGCGGTAAAACCGGCACGGCCCGCAAGGCAGCCAAGGGGGGCTATGGCAAACAGCTGATCACCAGTTTTATCGGCATTTTTCCAAGCGAATCACCTCGTTATTTGACCTATGTGATGCTTGATGAGCCCAAAAAGGTCAAAGCCACACGTGGGCAAAACTCCGCTTCGAGCAATGCCGCGCCGCTGACTGGGGCCATAATATTGCGCGTTGCCCCCCTTTTGGGCGTCAATCCCCAACTTCCATCAACAAACAGCGCCAACTGATTTGACGGCTTGCAGCGAGCAGCCTATTAGAATCACCACATGAATTTTTGGCGGAGCACATTGCAATTTTTGGCGGAACGGTATGAGCGACTATGAAAAAACTGGGACAGATCGCTAATGCCGACCTCATATCAGGGGATGAAAACACGCAAATCAGCGGCATGACCTCCGATAGTCGTCAGGTCGAACCGGGTTTTTTGTTCGCAGCGCTCGATGGGTCTGTGGTGGATGGTGCGAAATTCATTCCTGCCGCCATCGAAAAAGGCGCTGTAGCGATCCTGTTGCATAAGGATGTGGACCGATCAGGCATAGAACTTCCTTGTATAATTTCCGATAATCCGCGCCGCGATCTGGCTATTGCCGCCGCTCGTTTTTATGCAAAGCAGCCCGCAACAATTATCGCCGTGACTGGCACCAATGGCAAAACCTCGGTGGCTTCTTTTGTGCGCCAGATCTGGGCAGCGACCGGCGAGCGCGCAGCGTCATTAGGTACAGTGGGCATCGAAATAGAGGGCGGTGAGCGCGGCGGCTATGAGCATTGGCCGCTCAATCACACGACGCCTGACCCGGTGGAAATTCATCAAAAACTGGCGTGTCTCGTCGATGAGGGCGTCACCCATCTGGCCATTGAAGCCTCCAGCCACGGCCTTGAGCAGCGCCGCCTTGAGGGGCTCAGGCTGCAAGCGGCGGGTTTTACCAATATTACGCAGGACCATCTGGACTATCACGGCTCCATGGAAGCCTATTTTTCTCAAAAGCTGCGTCTGTTTGAAGAGCTGTTGCCAGCTGGAGCGCCGGTTGTTGTCGATGCTGATATAGCGGGAGCTGACAAGGTGGTGGCCATTGCCAAAGCGCGCGGGCTGCCGGTGATCAGCGTCGGGCGCAAAGGCGACACGCTGAAGCTCGAAAACCTTGTACTGGCGGGCTATGGCCAGCAATTGCATGTTGCCCATGAGGGCGAGCTGGTCGAAATCGAAACCGGCCTGATTGGCGATTTTCAGGCTTCCAACATGCTGGTCGCTGCCGGGCTTTGTCTGGCCTCTGGACTTGAATGGGGCAAGATCTGGCAGGTGCTCGGCGACATTAAGGGCGCCAAAGGGCGCATGGAGATTGTCGGGGAGACGGCGGCTGGCGTGCCGGTGATTGTCGATTATGCCCATACGCCAGATGCGCTGGAAAATGCCATTAAGGCGCTCAAGCCCATCGCTTCAGGCGGACGCATCATTGTGGTGTTTGGCTGTGGCGGTGATCGCGACAAGGGTAAACGGCCCTTGATGGGAGCAATTGCGCAAAAATATGCCGATGTGGCCTATGTCACGGATGATAATCCACGCACGGAAGACGCCGCCACTATTCGCAAGGAGGTGCTGGCCGCTGCGCCTGCTGCCATCGAAATCGGTGACCGGCAACAAGCGATCAATACAGCGGTGGCGCAGCTGCAGGACGGTGATATTTTACTGGTGGCAGGCAAGGGCCATGAAGAGGGTCAAAAGGTTGGTGATAAAATATTGCCCTTCCTTGATCATGATGCGGTGGGCAAGGCGCTGGCGCTTGTACGTGACATTGAGGGGGCAAAATGAGCCAGTCTGTAGACCAACAACCCTTATGGACGCTCGATGAGCTGGCGCACGCCACCGGCGGGGCATTTGAGGGCGGGGACGAAGATGCCTGGCCGCTTATGGGCATTAGCATTGACACACGTACCCTTACCAAAGGCGACCTTTTTGTTGCGCTGCAGGATGTGCGCGATGGCCATGATTTCGTGACGCAGGCGTTTGGCAAAGGTGCAGCTGTGGCGCTGGTCAAGTCGGACTATGAAAAGCACGCTGATGATGGCCTTTTGCTGCGCGTTGATGATCCGCTGCAAGCGCTCGAAAAAATGGCAGTGGCGGCGCGCCAACGGCTAACCTGTCGTGCCCGGGTGATGGCTGTTACCGGTAGTGCTGGCAAGACCACAACCAAGGAAATGCTACGCGTCTGCTTTATGTCCTTTGGCAAAACCCACGCCTCGGAAAAGTCCTATAATAATCACTGGGGGGTGCCGCTGACGCTGGCCCGTATGCCGCGTGATACCGATTTTGCAGTGATCGAGATCGGCATGAACCATCCCGGCGAAATCCGGCCTCTTACCAAGATGGCCAGCCCGCATGTGGCTTTGGTGACCAGCGTTTTACCAGTCCATCTGGAGCATTTTTCTGGATTGGAGGAGATTGCGCAGGCCAAGGCGGAGATCTTTGAAGGGCTGCAGCCTGATGGCATTGCGGTTATACCGGCCTTTGGTGAGATGGCTGATTTTCTGGGTGTGCTGGCTCATGAAACCCTGGGATTGCCATATAATTCTGAACATGTATTTCAGTCCGGGCATGAGCGCATTGCCTGCTTTACGCTGGAAGACAATGATCCAGAGCGCTGGTGCCTTGGCGTTGAGAAGATTGAGCTGAGTGCGAAGGGCTCAATAGCCACTCTGATTTATGGTCAGGACGAACTTGATCTTGAGCTGGTCCTTCCCGGCACTCATAATGTCATGAACGCAGCGGCCTGCATCACGGCTGTTTCCTGCGCTCTTGTCGGGCTCGACATCCCGCTGGAAAAGGGGGACGCCTATCTGGTTGAGCAGGCCTTGCGGGCGCTAAAAACGTTTCAACTGGTGACGCAGGGACGCGGGCAGGTGCTCGAACTTGGCGATGACAGGGCTGGAAAACTGACTTTGATCGACGAAAGTTACAACGCCAATCCGGCCTCGATGAGTGCCGCTTTTGAAAATTTGTCGCTCTATCCCGGAAATAGACGCAAACTTGCCGTACTTGGCGATATGCTGGAGCTTGGCGAAACTGCCGATGAGCTGCATGGGGCATTGGCGATTGAGATTGAGCGCACCGGGATTGACAAGGTGTTCGCTTGTGGTCCCCATATGAAGGCGCTGTTTACGGCCTTGAATGACGAAAAGCGTGGCGCTTATGCCGCAAATGCGGATGAGTTGAAGGGCGAACTGTTCGCTGCTCTTAAAAATGATGACATAATAATGGTTAAAGGCTCCAATGGCAGCCGCATGGCTACTCTGGTCGAGGCCCTTAAAGTCGACCTCCCCCCATTGAGGGATGGGGGCAATAATTAAATCGAGATGGCCAGGGCCTTTGCGGGTTCAGGACTATCCACTGAAAGGCAACGGGAACTCTTGGCTTATGCTTTATTATTTGATTGAATTTTCCGACCAGTTCGGAGCGTTAAACGTATTTCGCTATATCACCTTTCGCACCGGTGGGGCGATCATGACGGCTATGGTCTTCATGTTTATTTTTGGCCCCGGCCTGATCACGGCCTTGCGCATTCGCCAGGGCAAGGGGCAGCCAATCCGCGAGGACGGTCCGGCTTCGCATGTGCTGGAAAAGCAGGGCACGCCGACCATGGGCGGGGTGATGATTCTTATGGCCTGGTCGACAGCGACGCTTTTGTGGTCGAACCTTGCCAATCACTATGTCTGGATCGTCTTCTGGGTGACCATGCTGTTTGGCATGATCGGCTTTTACGATGATTTTCTCAAAGTCAGCAAACAGTCCGTCAATCACGCCTTTACCGGCAGGATACGCTTGATGCTGGAGGTCGTTATCGCCGGTGTGGCCACATGGCTGGTCATGCATATTGGCAATGAAACCTATTCGTCTTCGCTGACCATTCCGTTTTTTAAAGATACGCTGATTTATCTTGGGCCGTTTTTTATTATAGTCGGCATATTGGTGATTGTTGGGGCGGGCAATGCGGTCAATTTGACCGATGGCCTTGACGGGTTGGCCATTGTGCCGGTGATGGTTGCGGCGGCGACCTTTGCGCTCATTGCCTATCTGGTGGGCAATATCAAATTTGCTGATTATCTGCAGATCAACTATGTCGCTGGTACAGGTGAACTGGCCGTATTGCTTGGCGCTCTGGTGGGGGCAGGGCTCGGTTTCTTGTGGTTCAATGCGCCGCCCGCCATGATCTTTATGGGCGATACCGGTTCGCTGGCGCTTGGCGGGCTGCTTGGATCAGTGGCTGTTGTCACCAAGCATGAAATCGTTCTGGCCATTGTCGGTGGTTTGTTTGTGGTCGAAGCAGTGTCGGTGATTGTGCAGGTGGCGAGTTTTAAACTGACCGGCAAGCGGGTGTTCCGCATGGCCCCCATCCATCACCATTATGAGCAATTGGGCTGGAAAGAACCGACCATCGTTATTCGTTTCTGGATCATCTCCGTCATTCTGGCGCTGATTGGCCTTGCCACCCTGAAACTGAGGTAGAACGCGATGATCCCGGTGACACAATATAATACGCAGGCGGTGGCCGTGCTCGGGCTCGGGCGTTCGGGCCTGTCGGCAGCGCGCGCTTTGAAGGCTGGCGGGGCGACACCGATTTGCTGGGATGACAATACGGACAGCCTGTCGGCTGCGGAGGCCGAAGGCTTTTTGATCGCCAATCTACATGCGGAACAAACCTGGCAAGAGCATGATTTCGCGGCGCTGATCTTGTCGCCCGGTATCCCTCATCTTTATCCAAAGCCCAATCCGGTGGTCAAGCTGGCCTGGCAATATGGCGTACCGGTGGACAATGATGTGTCTTTGTTTTTTGGCGTCTTGCTGGATCTTTGGGCTGACGACTATGGCGAAGTAAAGTTTGAGGAGGAGGAAGAGCCAGTTGTGGTCTGCATTACCGGCTCAAACGGTAAATCAACGACGACGGCGCTTATCACTCATATTCTGGAGCAAGCCGGTCGCCCCGTGCAGATGGGCGGCAATATTGGCCGGGGTGTTCTTGATCTGGAGCCGCCGCGCAAAAATGAAATCTATGTGCTGGAACTGTCGTCTTACCAGACCGAGCTGGCGAGTGATCTATCGCCTAATATTGCTGTTTTTCTCAATTTTTCGCCGGACCATTTTGATCGCCATGGCGGGCGTGGTGGTTATTTCGCCGCAAAGACGCGGCTGTTTGATCGGGAGGAAACCCTTGAAGGGGTTGTGGTTGGCATCAATGAAGACGAAGGGCGTTATCTCGCCAATCACCTGTTGTCTAATCAAGAAGTGGCTGTTCTGGTCAAGGATCGGACGGGCGGACAGGGATTTGAACATGCGCTTTTTGTCGAGAACAACGCGCTGATTGAGCACATCGCTGATGAGGGCGAGCGCTCACTGATGTTGCCAGCCAATCCAGCTCTCCTTGGGGACCATAATCAGCAGAATATGGCGGCCGCGAGCGCTGTTTGCCGGATGTTGGGCCTTGCAGACGAGGAGTTGGAAAGTGCCTTGCAAACATTTCCTGGCCTACCGCATCGCATGGAGCAGGTTGGGGCGCTGGGCAAGGTCAGTTTTGTCAATGACAGCAAGGCCACCAATGTCGATGCCGCCACCAAATCTTTGGGCGCCTTTAAAAATATTTACTGGATTGCGGGTGGTCAGGCCAAAGAGGGCGGTCTGGACGAGTTGAAGGAGACTATTCCCAACATCAAAAAGGCCTTTTTGATCGGCGAAGGGGCCAGTGTGTTTGCGCAACTGCTGGGAGAGGCGCTGCCCTTTGAAATGAGCGGTACACTTGAAAAAGCGCTGGAGCAGGCGGCCAGCGAGGCGGCCGCTTTGGGCGAGGAGGCTGTGGTCCTGTTGGCCCCGGCCTGCGCCAGCTTCGATCAGTTCAAAAGTTTCGAACATCGCGGCGATGCCTTTCGCGCCCAGGCGCTGGCGATCCTCAATAAAGGCCAGTAAAAATGCTTTTGGGACGAGGTCAGAATATCAGATTGATGCGCTCAAACTCGCTTCGCGAATGGGCTGTCGCCCATACCCACTCGGGGAAAGCTTTCCCCGAACCCCTTTCTTTTTGAAAAGGTTAAAAAGCGGGTGGTTTGGAGGGTGTCCCTCCAGCGGGGTGTAGGGCTGGCCCCGCTCGCGAAGCGAGGTTGCGTTAGAATTGATGACGGCTTATTTTATGAGCGAAATGAAACGAGACATTTAGATGAGATTAAGCCGGGCAGAGCGTTCGATTGTCGGGGACTGGTGGTACAGTCTTGATGGTCGTTTTCTGCTTTCTTTTGTCGTGCTGATGGCGGTGGGTTTACTGGCCTCATTAGCGGCCTCACCGGCGGTCGCTCTGCGGCTTGAGCTGGAGCCGTTTTATTTCGTCAAGCGTCAGGCCATTATGTTGGTGCCAGCTTTTGCGCTGTTGATTTTTGTCTCACTCCTGAGCACAAGGGCCATGCTGGGACTGGCTGTATTGGTGTTTGTGGGCGCTTTGCTTTTATTGTTGGTGACGCCGTTTGTTGGGGTCAGCGCCAAGGGGGCGCGGCGCTGGATTGAGCTGGGTGGATTTTCCCTGCAACCCTCCGAATTTATCAAACCGGCTTTTGTGATGGTGACGGCTTTTTTGTTTGCGATGGCTCAAAAAAGCTCGGATGGACGCTGGCTTGGTGCCTCTGCTGGGCTGTTTCTACTGGTGTTGGCGCTGCTCGTCCTGCAACCGGATTTTGGGCAAAGCGTATTGCTGACGCTTATTTGGGGGGGGCTGTTTTTCATGGCGGGTATGCCGTGGTTGTGGCTTGGGGCGATGGCTGCGCTGGGGGTTGGCGGGTTCGGCATTGCCTATTTTGTTGTGCCGCATGTGGGCAAGCGCATTGATCGTTTTTTGGACCCGTCGAGCGGCGATAATTATCAGGTCGGCCATGCCTTGCGCTCTTTTGTCGAAGGCGGCTGGTTCGGGCGTGGGCCGGGGGAAGGGATCATCAAGCATGTTTTGCCCGATGCCCATGCCGATTATATATTTGCCGTGCTGGCCGAAGAGTTTGGCATTCTCGCCTGTCTTATGCTGCTGCTGGTGTTCTTTTATGTTCTGGTGCGCGGCTTTATGCACGCGATGAGCGATAGTGACCCGTTTCGCAAGCTGGCGCTGGGCGGTTTGATGCTGGCCTTTGGTCTGCAAAGCGCTCTAAATCTTGGCATTAATATGGGCGTGCTGCCTGCCAAGGGCATGACCTTGCCGTTTATTTCTTATGGGGGGTCTTCCCTGTTGGCCACAGCCCTTGCCATGGGGCTTGCACTGGGTTTATCTAGGCGTCATCGTGGGGAAGCCCGATTCGAACAGACATTTTCGGGGCTTGGAGAGAAAAAGAGGCAATCTTGACAAAATCAATTGCGCTGACTGCCGGGGGAACCGGGGGACACCTGTTCCCGGCTTTTTCACTGGCGCAAGAATTAGGCCGCCGGGGCTATGAAATAGACCTTATTACCGATATGCGCGGTCATCATTATGGGTCGGATTTTCCAGCCCGGCAGATCCATCAGGTGCCAGCGGCGACCCTGGCGGGCAAAAATCCCATTGCGGCCGTCAAAACAGCCTTGCAGCTGGGGCGCGGCACGGCAAAGGCCCGTAAAATTCTCACAAAGCTGAAGCCCGCCTGTATTATCGGCTTTGGCGGCTATCCGACCTTCCCGCCTATGTTTGCCGCCAAATCGCTTGGCATTCCAGCTATCCTACATGAACAAAATGCCGTCATGGGCCGCGCTAATCGTATGCTGGCCGGTAAGTGCAAAGCCATTGCCCTGTCGTTTGAACAAACCATTCATGTCGAAGGCGAGCTGGCGCAAAAATCCCGCCACACGGGCAACCCGGTGCGCGATGTGGTTATTCAGGCGGCTAAAATTCCCTATCCCGAGATCACAGCAGACGGCCCGTTCAACCTGCTGGTGTTTGGCGGCTCGCAAGGGGCGCGCTATTTTTCTGACGAAGTACCACCGGCCATTAATTTACTGCCGCAAGACATCCGCAACCGGCTGCATATTGTCCAGCAATGTAGGGAAGAAGATATGGGGCGTGTTGATGCGGCTTATAAAAAGGCAGGTATTGATTTTGAAATATCGACTTTCTTTACCAATTTGCCCGAGATTATAGCCCATTCGCATCTGGTGCTGGCGCGGGCGGGGGCTTCGAGCGTTACTGAACTATCTGTGATTGGCAGGCCATCCATTCTGGTGCCTTTGCCTCATGCTCTTGATAATGACCAGTTGCGCAATGCGAGTTTTTTGCAAAAGGCCGGGGGAGCCATTTGCATGGAGCAAAAAGATCTGGATGCGGCGCGTCTGGCCCATGATATCGCCAAGCTGGCCGGTGATCCCGCTCTGTTGCAAAATGCAGCAAGGGCGGCTATGGGAGTTGGCAAGCCCGATGCCGTACAGAGGCTTGCTGATCTGGTGGAAGAGGTCGCTGGTGCGTGAAAGACGAATTGATGACAGGCCTTAAGGAGGCACAAAGCTAATGAGAATGCCCAAGGAACAAGGTCCCTTTCATATTGTCGGCATTGGCGGCATTGGCATGAGCGCCATTGCCCATGTCATGCTTGAACTGGGATATGAGGTGCAAGGGTCGGATTTGTCTGACAGCATGAACCTGAAGCGTCTTGAAGAAATGGGCGCCACCACATTTGTCGGCCATGCGGCGGAAAATATCGACAAGGCGGGCTGTGTGATCATTTCAACGGCAGTCAAGCCCGGCAATCCCGAGCGTGATGAAGCCTTGAAGCGTGGCATACCGGTGATCCGGCGGGCTGAAGTGCTGACCGAACTGATACGCCATTATGCCAATATTTCAGTGACCGGCACCCATGGCAAAACCACCATTACCTCACTGACGGCCCATGTGCTCGTGCAAGGCGGCATTGACCCCACTGTTATTACGGGAGGTATTGTCAATGACTGGGCCTCTAATGCGCGCATCGGCAAGGGCGAATGGATGGTGGTGGAAGCTGACGAGTCTGATGGTACTTTTTTGAAACTGCCCAGCCAGATCGGCATTATCGCCAATATCGACCCGGAACATCTCGATTATTATGGCGATTTTGATACGTTGAAAGAGGCCTTTTCGACCTTTGTTGACAAGATCCCCTTTTACGGACTGGTGGTGGCGGGCATTGATAATGAGAATGTGCGCACCATTGTTGAAAATCACAAGGGGGGCATGAACCGGCGCCAGGTTCTGACCTATGGCGAACATATTGATGCCGACCTGCGCCTTGAAAACCTGCGCGGTGCTGATGGTTATGCCGTGTTTGATGTGGCGCTTGGCTCAAATGTACCACGCGGCGAGCGTCGTCTTGAAGGAGTGCGTTTGCCTTTGCCGGGCGTTCATAATGCCAGCAATGCGCTGGCCTCGATGGCGGTGGCGCTGGAGCTTGGCATGTCGGATGAAAAAATCATGCAATCGCTGGAAAATTTTGGCGGGGTTTATCGGCGTTTTACGCGGATTGGCGACTGGAACGGGGTGGCTTTCTATGATGATTATGCCCATCACCCGGTTGAAATTGAAAATGTGCTGAAAGCGGCGCGCAGCATCACCAAAGGACGGGTCATTGCTGTCAAGCAACCCCATCGCTATTCACGCGTGGCTGATCTGTTCGACGAGTTCGCCGCCTGTTTTGGGGAAGCCGACAAGGTCATTGTCGCGCCAGTCTATGAAGCCGGGGAAAAGCCCATTGAAGGCATCACCCATGGCGCGTTGGCGGAGGCTATTCGCAAAACCGGGCATGAGGCCGTTTATACGGTGGAAGGACAAGAGGATCTGACGATTTTTCTGGGACGTGAAATCGAGCCCGGCGATCTGGTCATCTGTCTGGGCGCTGGCGATATCAGCCGCTGGGGTCATGCTTTGCCGGTTGATCTGGAAAAGAGCTTTCCCGGTGGAAATAAAGCCTCTGCTGGCAAAGCGTCATCAAACGAGACCGTTTCAAAAGAGAGTGCCTGATCCATGAGCTTTGAAGACATCAAGGAAGATATTGCTCAACGGGTGCCTGAGCTTCGCGGTCGATTGCGCGCCAATGAGAGCCTGGCACCGGTCACATGGTTTCGTGTCGGCGGGCCGGCACAGCTTTATTTTGGTCCTGCCGAT
>JAKIUO010000280.1 GCA_021647535.1 Hyphomicrobiaceae bacterium | reverse complement strand
GGCCTTGTTGCGCGCAGGGCGCAGGGAGAGGGCCAGATTGAGATGGCGGAGCTTGAACTCAATAGACTTCATAAGGATCTGACAGGTTTGAAAAGTCGGGCAGATGAAGCAGAGAAAGTTCTGGCGCGCTCGCAAAAAGTGCTGAGCGCCAGCGTGTTGCAGTTGCGGATCGAACTTGAAGAAGATCAGCCCTGTCCCGTTTGCGGAGGACGCGATCACCCCGGCCATGATGATGTGGCGCTTGGCGCGCTGCTTGATAAAATGCGCCAAAGGAGCGCCGAGCTGGCGGCCAGACTTGTCACTCATGAAAAGGCCAGACAAAGGATTGGCGAACAGTTGGCCACGTCCCGTGCCAGCCTTTCTGCGATCAGTGAGGAATTAAAGAGCACACGAAATAAAGGGGGGCAGCTGCAGGCGCAGACAGAAGCTCTTTTGCGACCGGCAAGAGAGGCTGGGACAGCGCTTGGTTTGAAATTGGATTTGCAATTGAGGGATCGCGACCAGCTTACCGAAATTGAGCGGGTGCAAAAAAACAATGGCAAACAGATTGCTGTCGTTCGTAAAAATCTTGCGACGATCCGTCAGCTGGAGCACGAACAAACCGCCCTTGGAGAGAAGCTGAATGCCCTTGAAGAGAGGCAGAAAAGGGAAGCGGGTGCGCAAAAAAAACGAGCCGTAGAGCTGGAAGAGGCGCGTTTGGAGGCGGCGCGCACGCGGCTTGAGTTCGAACGTCTGTCAGAGCGTCGTGAAAATACTTTCGAGCAATTATTACCCTTGTTGCAAGGTGTGGATCTGTCTCGGCCCGACCTTGAACGCGACGCCAAATCAGCCGAGCGCTTTATATTAGGGGAGATAAAGCGCTTCGAAAGCCAAAGCGAGGAGCTTGACAAACGGCGTGATGAGCTGGCGCAGAGTGAAAAAGAGGACGCCGTTTTGCAAGAAAAAATAGGTCAGCTTGATGAGCGTCTTGCTGAAAGCAAAGGTGAACTTTTGGGCCTGCAAGAAGAGCTTGGTCAGCAGCGCGACAAGCGGGCACACCTATTTGACGGCAAACCGGTGGCGGCGGTTCGTTCTGATCTGGAAGGGCAAAAAGAGCATGAGTTGGCGGCACGACAGCAGGCTCAGGATCATAAGAATGAACTGGTCACGCGGCTAGATCTGGGAAAGAAAAAGGGCGCGGCTCTTGAGCAGGTGCTTGAAAAAGAGCGGCAGACCCATGCGCGGCAGCTGGCCCAGTTGAACGAGGGTTTGGCCAGCAAAGGCATGGCGTGCCAAGAGGTCGAGAGCCTGTTGGCGATGGCCACCAAAGAGCGCGAAGAGATTGCCAGAGACTATCAAAAACGGGTGGACGATCATACGCGGTGCGCGGGCATATTGGCTGATCGTCAATTGCATATGAACCAGTTTGAGGACGCTTTGGCCCCCAAACAAAGCGCCAGCGAATTGGCAGACCGGCTGCAGGATCTGCAAGGCGATCTGTCGATGGCGATGATTGAACTTGGCAAAAACAACAGCCGACTGGAGCTTGATGACCAGGCGCGCAAGCAGCGGGCGAAACTGGGCGGCAAACTCAAAAAAATTGAAAAAAACCATGCGCAATGGGCCGTCATGAATGAGGTGATCGGCTCAAAGGACGGGGCGCGTTTTCGCCGCTTTGCGCAAACCGTGACGCTGGATCATCTCATTGCGCTGGCCAATGAGCAGTTGCGCGATATCAATCCGCGCTACACGATTGAGCGCAACAGCATTGGCGGACTGGGCCTGCAGGTGGTGGATGGCGATATGGCCGGAGAAATCCGTTCGGTGCGTTCGCTGTCTGGCGGCGAGCGTTTTTTGATCTCGCTGGCGCTGGCGCTGGGGTTGTCGCGGCTCGATGGGCGCTCGTCTTATGTCGATACGCTGATGATTGATGAAGGCTTTGGGGCGCTTGATGCGCGGGCTCTTGATATTGTCATTGAAGCGTTGGAAAGCCTGCAAAATCAGGGGCGCAAGGTTGGGGTGATCAGCCATGTCGAAGCGTTGACCGAGCGTATTCCTGTGCAGGTCAGAGTCGAAAAGCAGGGCAATGGCCGCAGCCGGGTGCGCACGATCGAGCGTGGATTTACAGGGGGGTGAGTTTAACTGCTGCAGAATGAGGGGCTCTGCCCTTGGACCCCGCCAAAGGACTTGTCCTTTGGAAACCTCAATGTTTAGATCTTTTTAAGATTATTAGCGAAGAAAACAGGGCAAAGATGTCAGGTGAAACGCTCTGGGAGGGCTCAAAACTTTGGGGTGCAGGGATCATCCCCTGCTGCCAGCTGCATAAGCTGCCTGTTTGGCGAAGACAAGCGGCACCTGCCGCTTTTGTGGATTGGTATAAGAGAATAGAATTCTATGAGCTACTCGTCGCCAGTGCCGGGGGCTTCAGAAAAATATTTCGGGAACTTGTCAGTTTCGTCGGTAAACTTTTCAGCTTCAGGCATAGGATCTTTTTTGATGGTGATATTGGGCCAGATCTCGGCATATTTAGTGTTGATCCCGACCCATTTTTCCATGCCGGGTTCCGTATCGGGTTTGATGGCGTCAACGGGGCATTCGGGCTCGCAAACGCCGCAATCAATACATTCATCCGGGTGGATGACAAGAAAGTTTTCACCCTCATAAAAGCAGTCCACCGGGCAGACTTCGACACAATCTGTGTGCTTGCAATTCACGCAGCCATCGATGACGATATAAGTCATAAAAACAGTTCTCCCTGATGTCCGTTTTCCTGTCCCGAGCCATAGCCTTGTCTGGGGCGCGGGGCAAGAGATTAAATATATGTAGAGAAAATAGAACAAAACATTGCGTTCTGCCAGCCCTTTTTAGTCGATGATTATTCAATCCCCTGCGTCATATAGCGTGTTCCAGCGCAGGCGGTCGGTCTGGCGGCGTTGGCGTTTGGTGGGGCGGCCTGCGCCTTTTTCGCGCTCGGGGCGTTGGGGGCGCGGCGCTTTTGTCGGCAGCGGGGCCGGGGTGAGATCTTCATAAAGCGCTTGCGCTTCACTGGCGGGACCGCGCCTGCT
>JAKIUO010000279.1 GCA_021647535.1 Hyphomicrobiaceae bacterium | reverse complement strand
AGGTCGGTCTGTCGCCGCGCCGCGATCATTTTCCCGCGCAATTGTCGGGAGGTGAACGCCAACGGGTGGCGCTTGCACGCGCTTTAGCCCCGCAGCCGCGTTTGCTACTGGCCGATGAACCCACTGGCAATCTGGATGGCAAGACCGGCGGGCAAATCATCGATCTGTTGTTTGATCTGCACAAAAAGCATCAAACGACACTGGTACTGGTCACCCATGACGAAGGGTTGGCCGTGCGTTGCCAGCGACAAATTCACATGCAGGACGGGCGCATCGAAAAAGAATTGCGCGCCGAGCAGGTGGGCAGCTCATGAACACCGATTTTATGTCCGATCTGAAACTGGCTCACAGGCTGGCTCTGCGCGAATTGCGGGGCGGTCTTTCCGGTTTTTACGTGCTGGTCATTTGCATCATGCTGGGCGTTATGGCGATCACCACAGTGGGTGTGTTGTCAACGGCTTTGCGGGCTGGCCTTGGCGAGCAGGGGCGGGTGCTGCTTGGGGGGGATCTATCTTTTGGGCTCATTCACCGCCCCCTTAAGGCTGAGCAACGCACTTATCTTCGTGGGTTCGGGCGCACCAGTTCTATTGCCAATCTGCGCTCGATGAGCCGCCGTGTTGATGGTTCACGCGCTGTGTTGGTCGATGTGAAGGCGGTCGATCAGGCCTGGCCACTGATCGGCAAGGTTGTGCTCGGAAATGCCAGCCCGTTTGCCGGACAGCTGCAAGCAGGGGACACGGCGATTGTCGATGCGCTTTTGTTGCAACGCCTTGGCCTCAAAATTGGCGAACGCTTTGTGCTTGGTGTCCGTCAGATCACGATTGCCGATACGCTTGAAGTCGAACCGGATCGTCTGTCGGGGCGTCTCAATTTTGGCCCACGCGTTTTGATTTCAAAGCAAACGCTGGCGCGCACCGGCCTTGTGCAGCCCGGCAGTCTGGTGCGTTATACGCAGCGTCTGCTGCTCGACGAGAAATTCGAGGACGGCAAAAAAGGCCTTGCGGCGATCAAGAAAAAGGTCAAGGAAAAATTCCCGCAAGCCGGGTTCAACGTGCTGGATCGCACCAACCCGACCCCCGGCATCACCCGCGCTATCAACCGCCTGTCGCAGTTTCTGGCGCTGATTTCGCTGGCAGCCCTGTTTATCGGTGGCGTTGGCGTGGCCAATGGGGTGGCCAGCCATATGGGCAAAAAACGCACGACGATTGCCACCTTCAAATCACTGGGCGCTTCCGGTCGGCTGATATTTTCGATCTATCTGTTGCAAATTCTCATGCTGGCTGGCCTTGGTATTGTTTCGGGGCTATTGCTGGGTCTCGTCATCCCGCCGCTGCTCAATCTGTTCCTCGCCGATAGTCTGCCGGTGCAATTGCAATTCGGCCTGCCGCTCGGGGCTGTTGGCCTGGCGACGCTTTACGGGGTGCTGGTGGCCATGCTGTTTGCCCTGTGGCCGCTGGGCAGCGCCCGCACCATTCGCGCCGCCGAACTTTACCGCGCTCATATCAGTTCGAAGGCTTCGCGCCCTGGCCGGGGGATTATTTTATTGATGGCCGCTCTCTTGCTGGTGCTGGCCTTTGTGACCATTTTGACTTCGAATGTGCGGCTGATTTCGCTGGCTGTTTGTGTCGCCTTCATCAGCATTTATATGGTTTTTCTGGGCGTAGCCCGGTTGACAAAATGGGCGTTGGTCAAAGCGCCGCGCCCGGCCAACCCACAGCTTGCCATGGTGCGTGCCAGCCTCACTGGGCCAACGCCTTTGCTGCGCACCATCATGTTGTCGCTGGGGGTGGGCCTCACTTTGCTGGTGACGGTGTCGCTGGTGCAACATTCTCTGAGCGCTGAACTGGAAAACGGTCTGCCCTCGGATGCGCCCAACTTTTTCGTGCTGGATATCGACAAGAGTGACATTGAGCAGTTTAAAAACATCACTACAAAACTGGCCCCCGGCGCGAAAATAAATACTGCGCCTATGCTGCGCGGACGGCTGATTGAGCTGGCGGGGCTGTCGGTGGAAAAAGTCAAACCGGCCCGTGGTTCCGCCTGGGTCTTGCGCGGTGATCGCGGCCTGACCTTTGCCGACACGCTTCCCAAAGGCTCCGAACTGGTTAAGGGCAAATGGTGGCCCAAAAATTATGACGGCGAGCCGCTGGTGTCGTTCGAAGCCAAGATCGCCAAAGGGCTGGGCCTCAAAATGGGCGATACTGTCGTGGTTAATGTGCTGGGCCGCGATATCAAAGCGCGCATCGCTAATTTGCGCCGGGTGAAATGGGAAAGCCTGTCGATCAATTTCGTCATGACCTTTTCGTCCAACACCTTGAAAGCTGCCCCCTACAAATTGCTCTCAACGATCACTTTGCCAGAAAGAAGCTCAGACAAGGAAGATGTCGCCATCGAGGGCCAGCTGATCTCAAAACTGGTTTCCGCGTTGCCAGACATCACCCCCATCGCTGTGCGCGAGGTGCTGGCCGCCATCGACAAGGTGCTGGTCGGCGTATTGATGGCGGTCAAGGTCGCCAATCTGGTATTGTTGCTGGTCGGTGCTGTGGCATTGGCCGGAGCGATGGCTGCCACCCACAATGCCCGCCTGCGCGAAACGGTGATTTTCAAAGTGCTGGGGGCGACCAGAAAATGGATTTTGACCGTGCATCTGCTCGAATATCTGGCCCTTTCTGCGCTAGCGATTGCGGTCTCTCTGGCCCTTGGCAGCCTGCTGGCCTTCCTCATCGTCACTTACGCCATGGAATTGCCCTTCGCTTTTTCAGGCACTGTCGCCGCCTCAATCATCGCCCTTGTGCTGGCCTTGATATTGCCGCTGGGCCTGCTGGGCAGCTGGCGTATTTTAGGGCAATCGAGCACGCGGCACCTGCGCGAGGCTTAGCTGACTGAAGTGATTTGTTTTGTGATCTGGTATTACGCAAAAGAAGAACAGAATGCCTCCGGCGGTTCGCTACGCGCGAAAGCGGCAAAGGGTCGAGACCCTTGTGCAATCCCAATTGTTGGGTTTTTAGGGACTGGTCCCTGAATGCCCGCTGCATGAGCGTCGCCGCAGGCTCT
>JAKIUO010000041.1 GCA_021647535.1 Hyphomicrobiaceae bacterium | reverse complement strand
GAAATAGATGCCGGGCAATACGGTGGCATCGGCGACACCGGTTTGCTTGGTGTAAAACACGACAAGCGCCAGCACCAGCACATCAAGCATCGACCAGCGCCCGAGCCAGGACAGGATATAAAGCAGGCGCTCACTGGGTAGGATATCGTTGAGACGGCGGATATATAGCAGCAAAAGATAGCTGAGTTTACCGAGGGGAAACAGGGCGGAAAAGATCAGCAAGACGCCGGAAAGCAGCCATTCATGGTCCTTGTAAAGCACCCAGATGATCGACAAAATGGAATGTTTGTTGGAAAAGAAATAGAGAAAAGTGAGCTTGACCACAGGCAAAGTCAGACCGAGCAGCAGGCAAAGTGCCGCTCCGGCCATCAGCATTTCAAGAAAAATCGAGCGACGTTTCATATTCATAAGCAAAAGAGCCGGGGCGAAGGCTGGTCTCCGGTGGCCGCAAGGACAAGGGGGCGAGTTTCATCACTATAAGGAGAACCCGCCCGTCTCGTCAAAATATGAATTGTGCGCTCGCGGCCAGATGTCAGGCCAACCTGTTAAGCCTGGGCCGTATTGCTGGTGCTAACGCCCTTGTCGGTAAGCATTTGCTGCAATTCACCGGCCTGATACATTTCCTTGACGATATCAGCGCCGCCAACAAATTCACCCTTGATATAAAGCTGTGGGATGGTCGGCCATTCAGAGAAGGTTTTGATGCCTTCCCGAATGCCCATGTCATCAAGCACATTGACGCCTTTGAAATCAACGCCGAGATGATCAAGTACCTGCACACAAAGCCCTGAAAAACCGCATTGCGGCATCTCGTGGGTGCCTTTCATGAAGAGGACCACATCATTGGTGGTCAATGTTTTGCCGATCCAGTCGTGAATTTCCTGTTCGCTCATTTTACTGTCCCTTTATCGTTTTTGCTGTTGATGATGAGTGGCGGTCATGTCGCTGCCTATTCAGGCACTCTGGTGGAGAGCGCCAGCGCATGTAAGGTCGTGCCGAGTTTTTCGCCAAACGCCTTATTGATCATCTGGTGCTGCTGGACGCGTGACTTTCCGGCGAACTCGCTTGAGGTCACGGTCGCCGACCAGTGATTATTGTCGCCCGCCGTATCGACAAGCTCAATTATGGCATCCGGTATGGCCGTTTTGATAATGGTCTCGATTTCCTCGCCGGTCATGGGCATGGTGGTGATCTCCCCGTTTTTTCCCGTAATTTATCTATTCAAGCATATATTAGGGGTTGGCGATATGCAAATACAAGACTAATGTGCTATGTTTTTACGCTGAGCCCTATAATTGCCACTCAAACTCGCTTCGCGAATGGGCTATCGCCCCTACCCATTCGGGGAAAAGGATTTCCCCAAACCCCTTTCTTTTTGAAACTTCAAAAAAGGGTGGGTTTGGGAGGTCTCCTCCCAACGGGGTGTGGGGCTGGCCCCACTCACGATAGCGAGAGCGTTTAGAGAATTTCGTCTTTTTCTGGGATAGCCAGGCGCGACAGGTCGGCGAAATCGAACAGTTTTCGATCCAGCAGATGCGAGGGCCGCACATTGGTCAAGGCCTTGGCCATAACGTGTTTGCGGCCTTTGTGATGTTCCTCCCAGCCTTCCAGCATTTGCCGCACGACGACCCGTTGCAGATTTTCCTGTGCGCCGCACAGATTGCACGGGATGATGGGGAATTGCATGTGAGTGGCGAATTTTTCAAGGTCGGCTTCGAGCGCATAGGTCAAGGGGCGCAACACGACCATATCCCCCTCATCATTGCGCAGTTTTGGCGACATGGTGGCGAGGCGTCCGCCGTGAAACAGGTTGAGAAAAAAGGTTTCCAGCAGATCATCCATATGATGACCCAGCACGATGGCGGTGCAGCCTTCTTCGCGCGCCACCCGATATAAATGACCCCGACGCAGGCGCGAGCATAAAGAGCAGGTGGTGCCGCCTTCCGGGATCTTGTCCATGACGATGCTGTAAGTATCTTGTGTTTCAATGCGATAGGGGATGCCGGTCTTTTCAAGAAATTCTGGTAATATGTGTTTTGGAAACCCCGGCTGCACTTGATCGAGATTGCAGGCCAGCAGCTCGACCGGCAACAGGCCGCGCCATTTGAGATCCGCCAGCAGTGCCAGCAGGGCGTAGCTGTCTTTGCCCCCAGAAAGGCAGATCAGCCATTTGGCGCCTTCATCAACCATGGAAAAATCGGCCAGCGCCTCGCGGGTTTGGCGCAAAAGCCGTTTGCGCAGCTTTTTGAAGGCCACGCTTGAGGGGGCGTTGCGGAACATCGGGTGGCAATTATTATTGTCCGGGGCATTTTCGTTCACAGGGGGCTGTCCTTTTTGAGGGGCTCGCTGGCTGGGTTTGAAACTGCCCACACCCTAACCAATTCCAGGCCGCCCGACAACAAAACACCTGTTTACAAGGCATAGTACAGCACAGCCATGAAATATTTCACATATAAGTTATTGGCTGGTGCTGGTAATTTTCGCACGGTTCAATTATAGGATCTTTAGAGATGAACCCAATGCTACAAAGGATCCCCCCCATATGCCTGATACTCTCAAAAAACTGTTTGATGCCGAACCAAAATCACCGCTTTATGTGGCAATCAATCGGGTGTTGGTCAAAAATGACCCCAACCTCATGAAGATGATGAAGCAGGCCAGCGCCAAAATGTGTCTGGCGACCAGCCTGTCTCCAGGCTTTCGTGGTTTTGATCTGATGGGACAGATCGGGTCTTGTCCTATGGGGATGCGCTGGGCCGCCAGCTCCGATATGCGCGAGGAGTTGTCACATATCTGGATCGACCAGATCACCTATTGGGACAGCTGGGAAGCGCACGAAAAATTCCACGAAACCTTTGAAGATGTGGTGATCGAAGCCTGTGCGCGTTGTGGCGATGTTTTGCTGGATGGTCCCGAAGAGCCGATCTATCGCATCGTCGCCAGCAATCTGCCCAAGCTGATTTCCAAAAATCAGATGCTCAAAATGGGCTTTGACAATAAGGGAGACACCTCAGGCTATGCCCTCGACAGCGGCGAAACCGTGACGGTGATGGCACAGCATCTTTTGCGCCCTGGTAAAGAAGAGATTTTTGAAGAAGCCGAAGTGCAGGTCATGGACAAGCTCATGAAAACCAGCGGCGTGCTCGGTTATCAGATCTTGAAGCGCATCGGTTTTTCGACGCTTGGCAGCGGCCACGCCACGACCGAGAGCATGATGGCCGAAATGATTGATGGCTCGGGCCAGAACCTCAAGCGCACCGCCGAAGTCTGGGAAGGCTATACAGTGCCGGCGCAATATCTGGTGCAAGTGGAGTTCGACAGCCTGCAGGCGGCCCAGCGCGGTATGCCCCACGTCAATGTCAATCCCGAAATCCTGTTCATTCACGGGCCAAAAGTATTCGATAATCTCCTGCGTATGCCAAGCGTTTATCTGTCCGGCTCGATGTTCGCCGAACATACTTATCGTGAAGTGCTCAACGGCAAGAAATAGCGTCGCCCATTGGGGTTTTGGCCGAGTCCATAGGCGCTAAGTTAATATGGAAGTACAATAAAAACGTCATACCGGCGTAGGCCGGTATCCAGTCGCGATGATTTTTTTATGAGCGTTCTGAAACGGTAAAAGCCAGAATTATTGGGTTCTTTAAAATTGGTTGGCGAAGGCATGACGAGAGGCGACTGGATCCCGTTCTTCAACGGGATGACGTTTATTATAAAATTATACCAGCTCTTGCCCATCTGGCCAAGACAAGCTGCAAGCGGCTTCATCCCCGGCCTCGATAAGAAGGCACGCCTTGTTCTGGCAACCACAGCTCTTGGGGCGGTGCGCCGGTTTGCCAGAACACGTCAATCGGGATGCCGCCGCGCGGATACCAATAACCACCAATGCGCAACCAGCGCGGGGTGATTTCTTTGACGAGGCGTTTGGCGATGCCGATGGTGCAATCCTCGTGAAAAGCGCCGTGATTGCGAAAGGAACCGAGATAGAGCTTGAGACTTTTTGACTCGACCAGCCAGTCGCCCGGCACATAGTCAATCATCAGATGGGCAAAGTCCGGTTGACCGGTGAGGGGGCAGACCGAGGTGAACTCGGGCACCGTAAAGCGCACGAGATAATCAGCGTCTTTTTGGGAATTGGTGACGCGTTCAAGTACGGCCTCATCCGGGTTGGTCGGGTTCGTGGCGTCAGCGCCGAGCTGGGTGAGGTTTGAGACATCAGTTTTGATCATGGGTCTGTTTTCTGCTGGCGCTTTTGATCAAAATGATCTTGTGGGCGCGGGGTTGGATCATTCAGCAGATTTACTGCAAGCAGAGCTATCCGACAACATATATTGCCGGATAGTGTTTACCTCTATTTGTGCGGATGTTCGCCTCTTTGCCGGAACAGGTCAGTCAGTTGCCGTTCAACTGGTGCTGGAGGTGCTCCATTGTATTGCGAATATCCTTGGCGCTCTCGACAAATCCAAATGCGTTAATCTCTTCGGATGCAAATTTCAACATTCGCAGGATTGAAGCGATCTCTTCTTTTCTTTTTTTCTGTTCAACGGCGCCTTGGATTTGGATGATTACTCTTTGTGCGTCAAGCTGTGCCATGGTTGCATTTCCTGATAGTGATATTTCTAAGATACGCAATACTGGAGGATGGGTTTTATATTTTTTGTGCTGATTTTTTTTATTTCTTACTTGATGCTATCTAAGCAGACTACTTATGGCAAGTGTCAAACTTGACAAATTGTCTCAGGATATATTTATGATCCCGATGGCCACTGCCTTGGCGACGGCCTGGATCTTGGTGTTGCAGTACAGCTTGCGCCGGGCCTGATCGAGGTGATAGCGCACATTGCGTTCGCTCTGGCTTAGGATTACGGAGGTTTCCCAGATGGATTTTCCCGAGGCCGCCCATTTCAGACACTCAATTTCGCGCTGATGCAAATCAAAGGAGGTGGCCTTTGTCACAGCGTTCATTTTTTTACAGACCTTGATATGGTAGAATTGCCCCAGAATGGACAGGTCGTGAAGGAGGTCAGGGCGCAGGGCACGCCAGTCTCGGTCAGTCATATCGGCGCTGATGTTCAAAGTGGCTTTGATGTTGGGCGCCGTGGCCAGAGGGATGGTTATGCCCTGTTGGCCAAAACCCGCATCAATCCATTCATTGAATATTTGCTGAACGAGAGGGGAATCCCTTGGCAGGTCATGCCAGTCAAAAGGACTTTTACAGATGAGCCCCTGCTGGGCTACAGGGTCCGAGTTAAAATAACCGCTTGAGAAATAGTGCTCCAGCCAGTTCAGCGGGTAGGTGCCTTCCAGAAAGCAGTTGTCATGGGTGGGCAATGGACCATTGACCTGATTGTAAATCACAGGTCCGATGCCATACATTTCCCCCAGAGCTGCGAAAAATGTTTCGGCTTGCAGGGGGTTTTGCAGGTCTTCAATTCTATCAAAAATGTCGTAGAATGTGAGTTTTTTTACTTTGACCATCGTCAATATCTGACTTTGTACGGACTGATCCGGCATTGCGTTAGACTGCCAGAATTTGCTATTTATTGATACTAGGGTTTATACCCCACCATATTAGGGAATATACTCATATAATCCAGATTAGAAAACATATTTGTATCGTATCAGCCATATTTAGTTTGAACTGAAACCAGTGGGTTTATCTGAGGTCTGTTATATAGGCTGTTTTGCTTGCGCAATCTTTGTAAGAGACGAAGGGTGACACCCAGTTGCACCATCTGCGCGTGCTTGCTATATCGGTTCTCATGAGCGAACAAATATCATCTCATCGACTTTTCGTCGATCATCCCCTGTTGGCGGATGCCGTAATTGTCTGCCTGCCGACGCAGGCCCACTATCTGTTAAACGTCCTGCGGCTGGGCGAGGGAGCCTTGCTGCCGGTTTTTAATGGTGTAGAGGGCGAGTGGGTGGCGCAGTTGCACCTGCACGGGCGCAAAAAATGTACGTTGCAGATCCTTCGGCAAACGCGCGAGCAAAGCAGTGGTCCGGCTATTCACTATCTGTTTGCGCCCCTCAAAAAGGCACGGCTGGATTATATGGCGCAAAAAGCCACCGAGCTTGGCGTTGCCAGCCTGCAACCCGTTTTGACGAGACGCACCAATGTGGCGCGCCTGAAGACCGAGCGACTGGAAGCCAATATCATTGAGGCGGCAGAACAATGCGGGATTTTGCGGGTGCCGCAATTGCGCGAGTGTTGCAAGCTGGAGGCCTTGCTGGCGGGGTGGGACACCGAACTGCCGTTGATCTTTTGTGATGAGGCCGCCCCCGTCAAATCACCGCTTGAGGCTTTGTCAGCCTTGCAAAAAGACACTGCGCTGGCCGTGTTGGTCGGCCCGGAGGGGGGCTTTGATGAGCAAGAGCGGGCGCTTTTGCTGGCGCAGCCCTTTGTACATGCCCTGTCTCTGGGACCACGCATCATGCGAGCTGATACGGCAGCGGTTGCCATTTTGGCGCTCGCCAATGCCGTTTTGTTTGACTGGCGCTGAGGTTTGCCTGTAGAAGGCGCGGTTGGGTATAAATCACAATTTGTTGCAATTCTGGCAGGGTTGTTCTCTTGCCAGCGCGGTTGTCACGCGTCATAAGAGGGCTGGGCAGACCAGGTGGTCTGTTTGTCGTTGGGTAGGCTCACTGGCTACAATAAGAGGAAATGGTTATGGCGGATAGTGGCGAACTTCCAATGGTCGAAACGCGCGACGAGCTGGTGGCCTATCTGGAAAGCGGCTGCAAGCCCAAAAGCGACTGGCGCATTGGCACCGAGCACGAAAAATTTGGCTATCACACCGAGGATTGTTCGCCTTTGCCCTATGAGGGCGAGCGCGGTATTCGCGCCATGCTGCTGGGGATGCAGGAGCATTGCGACTGGAAGGTGGAAAGGGAAGGCGATAATATTATCGGCCTGCATTGCCCGGTTGGCGGTTCCATTACGCTGGAGCCGGGGGGGCAATTCGAGCTGTCAGGCGCGCCGCTCGACAATATTCACGAGACCTGTTGCGAGGTTATTCGCCATCTTGATGATGTACGCAAGGTCGCCGGGCCGCTCGACATCAAATTTCTGGGTATGGGTTTTTCGCCCAAATGGCAGCTTGACGAAATTCCGGTGATGCCCAAGGGGCGCTATAAAATCATGCGCGCCTATATGCAAAAGGTCGGCAATCACGGCCTTGACATGATGTTTCGCTCCTCCACCGTGCAGGTCAATCTGGATTTTTCCAGTGAGGCCGATATGGTTAAAAAGCTGCGCACCTCGCTGGCCCTGCAACCTGTGGCGACGGCTTTGTTTGCCGCCTCTCCTTTTACAGATGGCAAACCCAACGGCTTTTTGTCTTATCGGTCGGAAATCTGGCGCGATACGGATGGCGACCGTACCGGCATGTTGCCCATGGCTTTTGAAGAGGGCTTTGGCTTTGAGCACTATACGGACTATGCCCTAGATGTGCCGATGTATTTTGTCTATCGCGATGGTGTGTATCTCGATGCCTCTGGCCAGAGCTTTCGCGACTTTTTGGCGGGAAAACTACCGGCATTGCCGGGTGAAAAACCCACGCTTAATGATTGGGAAAACCACCTGACCACTTTGTTTCCCGAAGTGCGCATCAAGCGTTATATGGAAATGCGTGGCGCGGATAGCGGGCGCTGGCGCAAGCTTTGTGCTCTGCCAGCTTTGTGGACGGGCGTACTTTATGATCAAGGGGCGCTCGATGGGGCCTATGATCTGATCAAGGACTGGAGCGCAGAGGAGCGCCAGACCTTGCGTGATGAGGTGCCGCGCACAGCATTGCAAACGAAATTTCGAGGTGGTGAACTGCTCGAACAGGCCCGCGCCATGGTCGAGATTTCCAAGGCGGGTCTAAAGGCGCGCGCCCGCACCACTGATGCCAATGAAGATGAGCGCATTTTTCTGGGCCCTATAGAGGAGATCGTCGAAGAGGGGCGCACCCGGGCGCAGCGCCTGCTGGACCGATACGAAAATGAATGGAACAGGAATATAGATGAACTGTTTAAAAATCAGGCTTATTAAGAGATCTGTCCACTGCCTAATATGACAGTTCTGAAAATACTGTTTTTCAAAGATTTTGATTTGTGCAAGACTAAGCGTTCATGTTTTATAAATCTTGAGGGGAAGACATATGGATGCGGAGATTGTGCAGGTCGCTGAGTCAGCGCCAGTAGCGGGTGAGACGACGCAGCTCGAATGGCGACCAGTGGCCGGGCTGGCCGAGATCAGTTTTAAAAACTTTTTTCTGCGCTTGCCAACCCTTGGGCTTTATTATTTCTGGGGCAAGACAAATTTGCGCCGCAACCTGTGGGGCAGTGTGCACCTGCAAGGTCAACCGCTGGAATATACCGGCAAAGGCTGGGAGCTGTTTGTTGGTTTTTTGATCACAATGGTTGTGGTCTTCTTGCCGCTTGGCGCTGCCGCTGTCGGCTTGACTTTACTGTTTGGTAAAATGTTCGGTGCTACAGATCCGCGGGCTCAACTTGGTATCCTTCTTTTATATCCAATCTTTTTTTATCTGATCGGGGTGGCGCAATATCGGGCGCGCAATTATCGTCTGTCACGTACAAACTGGCGCGGTATTCGGGGGCATATGGCGGGGTCAAGCTGGAAATATGGCTGGACCTTTTTCTGGACCACATTGGTTTCGCTGATCACGCTGGGCTGGGCCATGCCGTGGCAGGCCACCAAATTGCAAACGATATTGACCAATGATACACGCTTTGGCGAAGAACCTCTGCGCTTTGATGCTTTGGCCAAGCCGCTTTATCTGCCGTTCGCCATTGCCTGGTTTGCCATGGTCATTGGGATCGGGGGTATTGTTTACCTGATCAAAGGTATTGGCCAAAAAGCGGCCATGGCCAAGGCTCTGGGCGTGCCGGTGGAGGCCGTCATGAGCCCCATTGAAGGAGGGCTTCTGGTGCTGGGGATCATTGCACTGCCTTTGTTATACGCAGTGGTTTCAGCTTTTTCCATCTCACGCAAAAGCAATTATTTCGCTCGCCACACCCACATCCAGAATGCGCGCTTTGAGTTGAAGACAACTCCCATGAGCCTGATCTGGCTGGTGCTCGGTAATTTCTTCTATATCGTTCTGACGCTGGGTATGCTCTCACCGATTGCCCAACGGCGGCTGGCCTCTTATATTGTAGGCAGGGCCTCTATTGAAGGGGCTATTGATTTTGATGCAATATCGCAAAGTCAGGCCAAAATCGCCAAAACCGGTGAGGGGCTGGCGGAAGCCTTTGATATTGACGCTTTCTAACGGCGAGAGCACCAGACGTGAACAGGAACGAGCCATGAGTGAAACGGCAGGCTTTGCAAGCGAGATTGTCTATAGCGGCCAGTTCAGCGATGGACGCACGGCCCGCACAACCAATGTTGATGTGCGCTTTGCCGAGCATGGCATAGATCTGTTCAAGACGCAGAGTGGCGAACTGCTGGGTGGCTGGCCTTATGAAGAGCTCGAAAGTTCGGTGTTCGTGCAGACGGGCGAGCCCGCTCATCTGGGTAACAAGACCATGTTGGGAGCGCGTCTGTTTGTTCCCAATAATGCTGGCCATCGGGCTGATTTCGCCAGCGAGCTTCTGGTGCGGGTGCCACATTTATCACGCAAGCGCGCCAATTTACAGGTTGTGTTCTGGTTGACAGGCGCAGCGGTGGCCTCTGTCCTCGCTATAATCGCCCTCAATATGATGGAATTTTCTCCGGCACGATCAATCGCCCAGATGATACCAGAGCAGATCCGCAAGGGACTGGGGCAACAGGTCATCGCCAGTCTGGGTCGTGGTAAAAAAGCCTGTCATTCCCCAGCTGGCGACAAGGCCTTTGGCAAAATATTGGCGCGTCTTGACCAAGGCACAGGCAAGGCGGGAAAATTTGATGTGAAGGTCATACCGATCGGCATGATGAACGCCTTTGCCGCGCCCGGAGAATATATTGTCGTCAGCAAAAAGCTGCTGGATTTTGTCGAAACGCCAGAAGAGCTGGCCGGTGTGATTGCCCATGAGATGGGCCATGGCGAGAAAATGCACCCCGAAGCTGGTGTTGTGCGCGCTCTTGGTATATCGGCGGGCATTTCTATTGCCATGGGGGGCTCTACGGGGGGGCTCGGCGATCTTGGCGGTCTGTTGCTGCAACTGAAATATTCCCGAACGGCTGAAACCGAAGCTGATACGCTGGCCTTGCAAACCCTCAAAGCCGCGCAAATTCCTGCCAAACCTTTCGCCGCCTTTTTCGCACGACTGGAAAAGGAACATGGCGGTTTGGCCGACTTGAAAAAAGCACTGGAGGAGGCTGGCGAAAAGAGCAAGAAAACAAGCGACAAGGCCAAAAAAGATAAAAAGAATAAAGAAAGCGGTGAGAAAAAGACAAGTGCTGGCGGAGATGGCATCTGGCGCGCCTTGCAATTGCTGAGCACGCATCCCTCGTCACCAGAACGCATCCAAATGATCAAGAGCCAGCCCAAGTGGAAAAGCGCCCCGTTGCTGAGCGCCACCGAATGGCAGGCCCTGCGCAAAATTTGTGACAGTAAATAACTGATGTTATACCAGCTCGCATCAATATTGACCGTTGGCATGGACCCCTATGCCCCACCCTGCGGGCCGGTCCTGAAAAAGAGCCTTCGGCGACGCTTATGCAGCGGGCATTCAGGGACGAGTCCCTAAAAACCCAACAATTGGGATTGCACAAGGGTCTCGACCCTTTGCCGCTTTCGCGCGTAGCGAACCGCCGAAGGCCTTCTTTTCTTCTTTTGCGTAATAATGCCAAAAGCCGCAATTACAAAACTTTTGCATTGGCAGCATTGAGCATATCCAGTTTGGGATCATAGTCTTTTGTTTTGACTTCGAACATGCCCAGCAAAGTGGAGAACAGATTGTCGTGGGAGAGTTTTTGTTTTCTCGTGCTTTCCAGTTTTTCGAGTTTTAGAGGGGCATGGCGTGCGCCGAACCATATCATAGTGGGGACGTGCTTTTGCGCATCGGGGGCAAATATATAGGGAAGGCCATGCAGATAGGCTCCATTCTCGCCAAGTGACTCGCCGTGATCGCTGACATACATCATTGTGGTTTCATATTTCTCATTATATTTCTTCAGGAAATCAATGATTTGAGCCAGGAAAAAGTCGGTATATAAAACGGCATTATCATAGGCATTGCTGATCTCCGCGCTGGTGCAGGCGCTAAGCTCATTGGTTTTGCACACCGGTTTGAATTTTTCGAATTCCTTTGGATAGCGCTTGTAATAGGCGGGACCATGGTTACCCATCTGGTGCAGAACGATCATGAAATCGCCATCAGGACGTTCGGTAATATAACTCTCAAGGCCTGACAACATACCAACATCTCGACATTCCACATCATCGCAGACCGGATTGGTTTTAGAGGTCAGAAAGTCTTCTTGCGGGATGCGGTCAGCGACGCCTTTGGAGCTTGAATTATTATCGCGCCACAAAACATTGACGCCAAGGCGGTGCAGTACATCAAGCACATTCTCCTGATTTTTGGCTTTGCGCCGACTAAATTGCGAGCGGGTCAGCTTTGAAAACATGCAGGGCACAGAATCAATGGTGAGAGTGCCGCAAGACCACATATTGGGGAAATTGACCACCTTGTTTTGTCGGAGCAGCGGATTGGTTTCACGGGCGTAGCCGTTGAGCGAAAAATGATCGGCGCGGGCTGTCTCTCCCACCACCATAATGACAAGCTTGCGCGGGCGCTGCCTTTTGATCTGCACGGCATCCTCGCCAATTTTTGTAAACTTCATGGGGCGCGCCATGAAGGTTTTGTAGCCCTGCTTGCTGAGCGAATAAATGCTGAACACCGGGTTGGCATAGGAGGTGATGTGTTTATGAACGCGGAAAAAAGAAGCGTAATGGGACCAAAAGGAAAAGAAAATCAGGGCCAGCAGACCCAGTGCAGGTATAGCAAGCTTTAGTCGAGAAAAGGTTTCTTTGATGTGTCCGGGGTAATCCAGTTGAATCTTGTAAAGAAAAAGGGCGGGCAGCAGGCCGAGAAAGAACTGGTAGGCCAGCATTTTGAAGCTGAACAGATCGCGCACTTCTCTTGTGTCGGTTTTCATCAAGGAGGCGACAACGCCGCTATCAATGATGGTGCCGTACTGGTCCATGAAATAGGCGATCCCTGCGCTCGTGAACAAGAAAACAATCAGCACCGGTTTGACCAGGCGGTAATGGCAAAGCAATGAGAGGATCAGCACCAAAGCCAGAACAAGAAAGATAAAAAGAGAGCCAAGAAACAAGGCGTTCTGCAGGGTGTGAGGATAGGAGTGAAAGGCTTTTGACAAAAAGGTCATATTGGCAAATACGGCAATAAATAAAGAGACCAGTATAATGAGTTGAGAACTGGAGAAGGTTCTTTTTTGCAGCATGGAAAATATTTGTCCTTTTATTCAAGTGCCGTGACCTTGCGCCTTATCTGTGTTAGGTGGCTTTGGCAGAGGCGGTCGTTAGAGCTGTGAATTGATCATAATACGTCTTGGTAGAGATACACAAAAGAAAGAGGCAAGAAAAGGGGGCAAGTTTGCATCTGATGTATTCGCCTGCCCTTATCCTTAATTTACCTATGGAAGTCCTGCGCTTACGAGCGTATAAGACTGTGTGACCGTTTTGTATGTCGTGAAAAAGGAGTGACAGTTATGGCGATCATAAAGGTAATCGAAATTATGGCCGACTCGGAAAAAGGTTGGAGTGATGCGGCGGCCAATGCTGTCAAAACAGCTTCCAGGACCATCAAGAAAATCAGAACCGTCTGGGTCAAGGATCAAAGCGCCACTGTAAAGGGTGGCAAAATTGTCAATTATCGAGTGACGGTCAAGCTGACTTTTGAACTTGAAGCGTAAAAATCGGGGCTGTCTTTTTTTGGAAGCAGGTCGGTGCGTGCACGATAGCTTGGCGGTTTCTGCCTGTTTTGAGGTTTATAATCAGGCAGGCTTTGGGTTCAATTCAGGCCTGCAGCCTTGTTTGAGGGGTTGCAAGGCAGGCTGGTTCATGGCTAGTGTGAGGTAATGAAAACGGGGTCGTTTTTTGGGGTGCGAGAGCGCATTGAGTTTTGTAGCAAGGATTTGAAGAGTATGGGCCAGACGCGTCAGGATGAGGGCAGGCGATCATTTGGGATTCATATTGTTCAAATTATTGTGACATTGTTTTTGGCGAACCTCTTTGGGAGCGCTCACAGTTCGAAAACCTATGCCGCACAAGCCAATCAGATCAGGATTGGCGGGGACTATAATTATCTGAAAGTGCCCAGAGGGTCGAGCTATCGCTGGTGCGAGGACAGTTGCAGTCGCGATGCGCGTTGTAAATCCTGGACCTATATCAAGCCCAGCAGACAGTGCCGTTTGAAGCGTGTTATTGCTCCGGCGCGCCCGAGCAAATGTTGTGTTTCAGGTATCAAACCACAACCTCGCAGGAAAACGCGCCGTGTCATATGCGCCGATTTTGCCAGTGAGGCCGTCGATCAGTATGATGAAAACCTGTTTCGCAAATGTGGGTATCGGGGAGAGCTGTGGAATGACCGCTACAAGAAGCATTTTCGCAGCTGTCTTGGCCTGAACTCCCGGCAAAGAGCCACGCAGGGCGCCATACGCAAGAGAAAGCTGCGTCAATGCGAGAAAAACCGTAGCCGTGTAAATCGTGAATGCCAAAAGTTTGCGGAAACCGCCGAGCAGATTGGCCAATCTGCCGGGGAACATAATTGTCAGCTGCCCAATACCAACTGGCTGGGTGGTGGTTATGAAGGCGCTTATGACTGGTGCCGCAAAAATAAGGAAGATGCCAATGGCGACACCTTGCGTGCGGCGCGCACAGCGCTTGCCTCTTGCCTGCGCCGAGGCGGCGGTCCTTATCTGGAGCGTTGCGACAGCTATGCCAAAAATGCGGTAGAGCAATATGACAAGGCAAGACGGGCCGAGTGTGGTCTGGGGGGCAAACGCTGGCATCAAAGCTATCGTATTCATTATCAATGGTGTCTGAAGGTGGACCCCTGGGATATTCGCAACGAAAGCGAAGTGCGTGGTCACGCGTTAAAACGCTGTCTGAGCCAGGCCGGAACCGGTGCCGAGGGCAAAATTGCCTGCGATCACTATGCCCGTCTGGCCAGCGAACAGACAAGATCGAACCGCAAGCAGAATTGCGGTCTCAAGGGACGTCGCTGGCAGGCTAATTATGACCGTCATTACGCCTGGTGCTCGACCACCTCAAAAGTCAATCGGGACAGTGAGCTGAAATATCGCGAAAACGAGCTTTCCAAATGTTTTGAGCGCGGTGGTGGGGCTTATAATGAAGCTTGTGACCGCTATGCAGTGCGCTCGGTACACCAGTTTGAAAAGAGCGAAAAAGGGCGCTGTAACTTCGATGGTAAATATTGGCACAAAAGCTATATTCGGCACTATAACTGGTGCCTGAAAGTGTCGCCGGGACGTCGCACACGTAAAAATCTGGAGCGAAAGGCCTTGCTGACGACTTGTAAGTTTGGCATCCGCCTTCCCTTTGGGCGAAAGCATTAGGAAGACTGTCCGCCACCAATATTTGCTGTATCAGTCCCCCTTGGTAACAGGCCATAAAAGCAGTGGCTGAATGGATAAATGCTGAATTTATGCTGAACTATTATGCCTCTTCAAGAGGGGGGATGTCTTTAATTAGCCCTCTGAAGTCACGTTATTACGCGGTTTTGCAGAGCAGGTTGTAAAAAAAAGCGGTACCCTGTTTTAATTTTGCCAACTTGCTGGCATAATATGATTAAAATATCCCTAATTTGGGCAGTAATATTTGTTTTGCATACATAAAAAGAAGGCATCGCGACGATTGATGCTACTAGAGAGGAATTCCCATGCCAATAAAAAGACTGATTTTTTTCACCAGGAGTGCGGTACAGGCAGCTCTGCTCACCTTGGTCATCATATTGGGGACACCTGTAGCAAGCGCTTTGTCGGAAGAAATTAACAGTCTGCGTATCGGCGGGGACTATGATATTAAAACGCTGCGCGTTGGTGCTGATTTTCGCGAATGTCGTCGGGCCTGCCAAAAAGATGTGAGCTGTAAGGCCTGGACCTTTATCAAGGAGCGCGTGCGCAAAAGAAAAGGCATCAATTTCAATCTGGGACCTGATCTCAATATTGGTTTTGGCGGCAAACGCGAAGTCATCCCCGCTCAATGTCGTCTCAAACATAGTGTCGGACCAAAGCACGCCAATGACTGCTGTGTGTCAGGTGTCAAACGTGTTGTTGTAAGCCGACGCCCCAGAAAAGCAGAACTGTGTGCAACTTACGCCGAAAAAGCACTTGAGCAACAAGATGAAAACCTCTCGCAACAATGTCGTTTCCGCGGGACCAGATGGGATAGCAGCTATCGAGGTCATTATCGCTGGTGCATGAAGAGCGCTACGCGACGGTCGAACAGGGAAACCAGGGCACGCGATGCGGATTTGCGTGATTGTCGTGATAATTCCAGCCGAAAAGTACGCCGCAATAGCAGCTGTGATCGTTACGCCAGTACAGCTATGGACATTCTTGAGCAAGCAAAGAATAATGATTGCCGTTCTGCCAATAGAGATTGGGACCGCGAATATGAGCGCGTCTATGAATGGTGTGTGGATCATCGTCCAGAAGAGCGTCGTCGTACTCTTGAAAATGCCCAGGCCAAACTGTCCTCTTGTATTCGTCGTGGTGGTGGCCCCCTCAATGAAAGATGCGAATCTTATGCTGAAGGTGCGCTGACACAGGTTAAACGTGCCAATGACAATGAGTGCCGGGTAAGTGGCACCACATGGTCCGATAATTTCAAGACCCATTATAAAGCCTGCCGTAAATTTAGCCGCCGGGAAATCCGCAGAAAAAACGACCAGCGCGAGAATTTTGTCAATCGTTGCATCCGCCGTGGTTCGCAGCCTCGCATTATGGAGACCGGGTCAGTTGAAGTGCGCCAGAGAAATGCACGTCAGTGGCACAGTGTGCGTTTTACCAAACGTTTCAAGGATCCGGTTGTGATTATGGGGCCGGTTTCCTTTAATGGCGGACAGCCAGCCCATGCACGTGTGCGCCGGGTGACTTCCAGAGGGTTTGAATTCCGCATTGAGGAATTTGGTGAGGACGGTCGCCATGTCAAAGAAAGCCTCTCTTATATGGTCGTTGAAAAAGGTGTTCACCAGTTGAGCAAAGGAGGTGTTATTGAAGCTGGAACGATTTTGACAGGGGCCGATCTTGTCAAACGTGCCTGGTCGAGGGTTAACCTTTCCAGCAGCTGGAGGAAGGCACCCGTCGTGCTGGCGCAGACCCAGACATTCAAGGGCTCAGACCCCGTCAATGCTCGCATTAAAAATGTGTCACGCCAGAATTTCGAGGTTACGCTTTCAGAGCAGGAAAGTGATCGTGATGGACATACCAGAGAAATTGTCGCCTATGTCGCGATTACACAAGGGGCAAGCCAGGTCGAAGGGGAGGCCAACGGCAATGCCGTCATGTGGACCGGACGGGCGTCAAGGGCCAGTAGTAAATGGCGCCGTGTTGCCTTTGGTTCGCGTTTTCGTAACAGTGCTCCCGCTTTGTTTGCAACGGCGCAATCCTCCAATGGTGCCGATACGTTCGATGTGCGTTATCGTGGTTTGAGCCGGCGTGATGTAAACCTGCGTTTGCAGGAAGAACAGAGCCGGGATCGCGAAACCAATCATACCAATGAAGTTCTGGGTGTGGTGGCGCTTCCCTATGGCAAGTACTGGGCGAGTTCTTCGAGCCGTGTCTATGATCAGGTTGCTCGTGATCCGGTTGCGGCACCGCTTCCTCCTGTCATAGAGGAGGGGTCACTTCGAAATTGTCGGGATTATGCCGAACAGGCTGTTGTTCAGTATCGCCGTTCGATCCGAGGCTCTTGTGCCTTTAGCGGTCGCACATGGCATACCAATGAGAGACGTCATATGAGGTGGTGCCGCAGAAATGGTCTTGGTGCCGCTGATGACGAGTTGCAGTCCCACAAGGGCAGACTGCGCCGTTGCCTGGCACGTGTTGATGAGGCACCTGTGGAACCCGGAGCCATAGCTCTTGACTGGCGCAGGATTGACGGGGCTTTGAAACATGTTTCTGTCGGTGCTGATGGCACTGTCTGGGGTGTGCAGAAACAGGGCAAGGTCTGGGCGCGACGTGGCAACAAATGGAGAGCCGTTCGTGGACGTGTAAAACAGCTTGATGTTGGAACAGCACGAGAAATCTGGTCTGTTGGCAACAATGATCGTGTTTATCGTTGGGATGGTCGTAAATGGCGAACTATCAAAGGACGCCTCAAGCAGATTTCTGTCGGAGCTAATGGCACCGTCTGGGGTGTCAATGCCAGAAACCGGGTTTATAAATATAATGGTTCCGGCTGGACGAACATACGCGGACGCCTGAAACAGGTTTCTGTAGGGAACAGAAGGCATATCTGGGGTGTGAATAGTGCCAATAGCGTCTTTCGCTGGAAGGCTCCGGGCTGGCAAAAAATGCCAGGTAAAATGAAACAGGTTTCTGTGGCATCGAATGGCGATGTTTATGGGCTTTCAGCTCGAAACAAGGTTTTCAAATGGAGCAAGAGGCGGAATGACTGGATTGGAGTCAAAGGGACCTTGAGGCAGCTTTCGGTGGGAAATGGCTCTGAAATATGGGGCGTCAACCGTTTGGACAGGATCTACCGGGCTCGTATTGTCGCGAGTGCCGATCCTTATATTCCACCGCACGGACATGATGCTGCGCCTGTTGCAGTGGGGGCCTGGGTGGCTCTGGGCTGTGGGAAAGTAGGGCGTCGTCGTAAAACGGATGTTATTTCTGTAGGGCGAGGAAAAGGTCGGTTTAGTGCGATTAAACTGAAAGTGTCCCGCAATAAGGTGAAGCTGGCTCGGGTAAGAGTGACATTTGGGAATGGGCAGACACAGGATTTATCTATTCCAGGAAAAGTTTCCAAAAATACATCAAGTGGACCTCATGACCTGAATGGAAACAGGAGATTTATCTCCAATATTTCTATCGATTATAGAGCTACGGCTTCCTTTCCGCCAAGAAGAAGCGTGGTTTGTCTGTTTGTTCAGAACTAGTCTGGTTGAGCCATTTTTTGCTGCAAGAGCCGCTATTGCGGCTCGCCTTCGCCGGGCAGGAATGCTGCACGCATAGCACAAGGGCCACTCCCAGGAACCCCAATCCCAGATGGG
>JAKIUO010000040.1 GCA_021647535.1 Hyphomicrobiaceae bacterium | reverse complement strand
TTGCGGCCGTTTTTTTTTTCAGCCTGGGCCTCGCAATGTTTTTTTGCGGAGGGGCAATGAGCCGAAGAGATTTGCGACTAATAGATCTCAATCTTCGTCGAACTGGTATCATTTGGGCGCTTGCAGAAGGTCTGGATGTTTGCTGTCTGCGTTTGGCCTTTCGTCCCAGAGGTTTGGTTGCGCTGAAAAGATTGGTTTTGACCAAAAGTGGTTTAATATTAAAAGCACTTGCAGAGGCCGCCGAGAGCTGATGAGAGCTCCCCTCTATGGCATCGCCTTCAATATAACCGTTGCCACCGCGCCAGAGCGCCAGCTTACGTTTGAAACCAACCGGGTTGAGTTTGGCCTGTTTGCGAGAAACGGGGAGGACAGTGTAGCGAGCCGTCATGCCAGCTGAAATATGGTCATCCACATGGCAGTGCATCATCCATGTGCCAGGGTTATCTGCAACCATATCAACAGGATAGGACTGAGCCGGCAAAAGAGGCACAACATCAACACGTCTGCCGTTCCACAATACCGTATTGCCATGCCAATGAGGCGTGTGAAGATCAACCTCTGTTCCCATGCCCATCATATAAAAACGCACGCGGTCGTCTTTATACATCACAGGGGTTGGCATATTCCCGTAAACATAGCCATTAATGCCATGCATCAGGTTGGATTCGTCAAAATCATCGTCGTCTTCAGGAGCCTCGTCAAGTTTGGTAAAACGCTTGATATTGTCATTCAGGTACCAGCTTTTATTTTCATCTGATACCAGATACAAAGATACGAATTCCTTGTCGACATCGAACGGTGTTCCATCTTTCCGTGCCATCCCTTGGCGGGTGACGATCATGCCACCAACAAGGCCGGTATAAACATCTTTCACGGCATTCACGTGAGAATGATAAAGCCAGGCGACTGAGCTGGGATCATTTGGACCAGGACCGGCACGTTCTGGTACGCCCCATATATAGGTGTAGGTTTTACCTGGAGCGATGGCGTTTCCGGCCTTGTCAGCGCGGCTTCCACCATCAAGGGTCATTGCGCCTTCACTGGCCTTGTCATAAAAGACCCCGTGAGGGTGCATAGAGTAGGGACGAGATGCCTTATTCTTGAAATGGACAATAATCGTATCGCCAACTTCGGCGCGCAGGATTGGCCCCACAAAGCCGCGTGTTGCATCAGAAGGGCGGCGCTTTTTCCTTTTGAAAGCAGGCCCCTGATATTCGATAAAGAGTGCTTTTTTATACTTGCGACCAATGGTTTTGTCTGTATTGCCAACGAATACCAGTTGCTCCTTGTTAAAGCTCTTGCCCGTCATCATCATTTCGCGCTTTCTGGGCGCATAATCCCAAATAACTTCCTCTGCTGCGACATAGTAATGGCGAACGGTACCATCTGGGAGAGTTGGTTTGAAGGATCTGTCAGCCGATTGAGCAGACTGGGGGGCTGCAGCTACTCCAAGAATAGCAACAGTAAAAGCCACGATGAAAGAGCTTAATAGTCTGCTTCCTTGTGGTGTTTTTACTTCTCTTCGCGTTTTTGAGGTCTTGACAGCAGTGCTGTCGCTTTGGAATCTACTCCAGGTTGCAGGCTTATCATTTAAAAAAATATTCGTACAAAAACTACGCTTGAATTCCATTTATTCAACCCCAAATTGCCCATTTTCTAAATCCATGGCATCCCAAATATATATACTTGGTGTACTCACTATAAAGACTATATTTCAGTTATTGTTGCTGGTTAGTCTTGCTAGGAAAGGACAATAGAACAGTTTCTCTCTATTTTCAATGAAAATGGGCAACATTTTTATTTTCTGATTTCTCGGAAAATCAAAATTGAGGCTATTTGATGGAAGAGGTTCTGGTTAGTGGAATTTTTCTGAAATTACAAAATGGTTGTGAAGGCTCTATGGGTAGGCAGCGGCGTGCTTCAGGCCATGTTGTTACTTTTTGTGAGCTTTATCTTTCTTCTCTTTTTTCTGGGGGCGGTGTTTGTGGCCATCTTCTTCTTTTTTGTGGATTTTGCCCGTTTGCGCATCGACGTAAAGCTCTATTACGCGACCTGATCCATCAATATATTTGAATTCGTAACTCAGTATGTCGTCTTCGATCTCAATTTCGGTTTCGATGATTTCACCATCAATATAGGGACGTACAAGGGCTAAAATCTCTTCGAATGGCAAAATATTGTGTGAATGTTTGTATTTTAAAAAATCATCATGCAGATTTTGATCGGCCTTGGACTGAGTTTTGTCTGAGCAAGTGGCTGTTAGAGGCCATAAGAGTAAAACGAGTGTGGCAACAGGTATGATCAGGTTAGGGGTGTGAAGATAATTATATTTCATGAAGCCAGACTACAACATAAAAAATGACAGGAAGCTGAATAAGTTGAAAAAGCTGATGTGGAGTATCGGCAAGCTTGAGTAAATCGACAACCTTGGGTTGAAACAATGGAGGGTTGGTGATAGTTGGGATTGGTCAGGAGAGGGTTTTATAGTACGGCCTTGTTTTGATCGGGAATAGGGACGACAGGATATGGGGGAGTAATCCTGTTAGAATATACTTATTCAGTATTTTGTCATGCTGGGGTTGATAGGTTGAATTAACCGTTATCACATTCTTTATTTTTTCAGCGCAAATTCTGAAAAAATATTACAAAGCACTGAAATATATGGAGTTGTACGGATGGTTGGAGGGTGTGAGATGCGGTGATATGGGGGGGTAAAAGAGAATAGGAGCTTGTGTAAGGGATCATAAATTCTTCTTGATATTTTTCCATTTTGCTGACAGTTATTCTTTGCCAAGTATAAGGTCGCAATGGGGATGTTAATGAGTGTGGTCAAGCCTATTTGTAACCAGAAAGAAGCAAACGATGAGGTTGTAGTCATTGTTTGGGATGTATTCGTCCGTTTGTTTCACTGGCTGCTTGTTGTCCTGGTCGCCACGACTGCTATAACAGGTTTTTTGGGGCAGGAATGGTGGTTGAATATACATCTCTGGGCTGGTTATGGGATCGGTTTGATGATCACATTGCGTCTTGTCTGGGGGTTTTTTGGTACCAATTATGCGCGCTTTTCGAGCTTTATATTTCGCCCAGGCAAAACATATGATTTTACCAGGCAGCTTTTAAGAGGAAAACCTGATCACTATACCGGACATAATCCTGCCGGGGCATTGATGGTTTTTGCTCTTCTTCTGGTTTTGACCGGTTTGACGATATCGGGCCTTATCGTTCTGGGAGGACAAGAAAAACAGGGAATATTGGCGGGCGTTATTTCTTACGCTCTTGGCAGTGAGGTTGCAGAATTTCATGAGATTGCCGCTTTTTTGCTGCTCTTTATGATTGCCGCCCATATTGGCGGTGTTTTGCTGGAAAGCTATCTTAGTCGGCAAAACCTGGTGCGTTCGATGATTAATGGTCGCAAGAACGTTCCCTTGGTTAAGGCAGCAATTGCTGGTAAGGTGGTTTTGGTTGGTAAGGCATTGTTTGCTATTTCTATTATTGCTGTGATGGCCGGAGCTTTAGTCTGGTCGCTGATGCGTTTGCCGGTCAGCGGTTTTAAAGTGATCAAGCAGAATTCTGCCTATGCCAGTGAATGTGGGGAGTGTCATCATGCCTATCATCCAAGCCTGTTGCCAGAAAGCTCCTGGAACAAAATTTTGACAGGTTTGTCTGATCATTTTGGGGAGGATGCCTCGCTTGATCGTGAGGTGGTTAAGATATTGAATCAATATCTTAAATTGAATGCTGCAAGGCACTGGGATACAGAAGCTGCCAATAATTTACGCAGGGTATCGGCCAAAGACCCTCTTAGTATTACCGCCTCACCTTACTGGGTGTTAAGGCATAAGGATATTGATGAGCGGGTTTTTAAGCGAAATAAAATTGCCTCAAAAGGAAATTGCATCGCCTGTCATATAGATGCTGGCAGCGGTCGTTTCGATGATCAGATGATTAATGTGCCAGACGAATGAATGCAGGGAAATAGAAGGAGAAAAAATGAGAACGCTAATTATACCACTTGCAGCGACGATTCTGCTTTCAGCCACTTTGCCAGGTGTTGCTGGACCCGCTCAGGACGAGATCTTGAAACATTTTCAGGAACAGGCGAAAATGGAATTTTCAGTAGAACGCGGTCAGGAGCTGTTCACAAAGAGCTACGGCACTGGCAAGCCCAAAACACCCTCTTGTACGACGTGTCATACAAAGTCGCCCTTGAAAAGTGGCAAAACCCGGGTCGGCAAAGTAATCGCACCGATGGCTTTGTCGCGGACCAAAGACCGTTATTCAGACCTTAAAAAGGTGGAAAAGTGGTTTCGCAGGAATTGCAAAGGTGTTATCGGGCGCGAATGTACGCCGCAGGAAAAAGTCGATTTTCTCGCGTTCATGATAAGCAAATAGATCCAGCTTAAGGGAATTGGAATAATGAAAAAAATATTAATTATAGCTACGCTTATAGCGCTTCAGCCTGGCCTTGCGCTTGCGGGCAAGAATTATGGGCGCATCAATGATGAGGTTGTGCGGAACGAATGCGGGGCGTGCCATCTGGCCTTTCAGCCAAGACTGTTAAGATCTAATTCCTGGGAGAAAATCATGGCGGGCCTTGATGACCATTTTGGAGAAGACGCCTCTCTTGATCCTGAGGTGACCAGCTATATCGCGGATTATTTCGCCAAAAAATCAAGGAAAAGTTCATCAAGAAGAAGAGTTACCTGGGAAAATGTGCCGATCAGAATCACCAAGCTGCGCTGGTTTCTCAAGGAGCACAGAGGTGAAGTTTCCAGAGCTGCCATAAAAAAAGCTGGAACCATGGCTAACTGTGGGGCAGGGAGCGGATGCCATTCTGCCAAGGATGTCGCACGCGGATATTATGATGATTGATCGAAGGCTCAGATTTGTTCCGCCTGGAATGAACAGAGCTTCATTGGCTTGACCTTGACCGGGCCGGTTTGAAATGAGGAATTGCAAGATGACAAAACTCTTTGTTTTGGTAGTGGGCCTTGTTTTGCTACCAAATATAGTGTTTGCCGGTCGTGTCAGGGATAAAATCGTCGTTGAGGAATGTGGCGGTTGTCATAATACATTCCGGCCACGTTATCTGCCAGCCAAATCATGGCAGACTATTATGCGTGGGTTTGAAAACCATTTTGGTGAGGATGCGACGCTTGGTAAGAAAACAATGCTTTATATAAGCAAGTATCCTTCAAAGCACGCAAGTCGCTCTCGTCGTTGGAGGCGTGTGAAATCGGCACCACTCAGAATTACCAGACTTGGTTGGTTCAGGGGGGAGCATGGCCGAAGGGCAAAGCCGAGAAGAGGGGGCAGTTGGGCGAATTGCAGGGCTTGTCACAGAGGGATGTAGCTTCGGGAAGAGGTCAAAGGCTGATCGGGGGCTGGTTGGGTGTCTGGCTGGAAAAAGGATGTTCGATCTGTGATTTTTTTGGCAGCGCATACCGGTGGAAAAAAACAGGATGAGTGACAAGGTTAATATGTTCTTTGCGGACATTGCTCGTGAATGTGTACTGATTTGAATTTTATAAATCCGCTACGATCAGGAGATTGTCCCGATTTTGTGGCGATTGGAGTGGCGGGTCGGTTAGCTTTACCAGGAAAAATGGTGATCAGCGTTGTGTGGCGTTCAAGGCACAGCGTGTGATTTGTCGTGGGCGCATATATGGATTTTCGATTGACATGCAAACCTTAATTTATGCACTATGAGAGCCATAAACGTGCAAAATAATGATGTATGCAGAGAAGAACTTGCTAAATAGTATGTCGTAATGTCAGGTGTTTCATATCATTTCGAATTTATTCAATAATTCGATGTTTTTACTTCCAAAAAATGAATCTTATTTGAGTTAGACGTGGATTTTAGGTCTTGTTCAGCTGCAATTTTCAAGCGGTCTGTGCAGAGGGGCCTCTTTCACTTAATGAGTCTTGCCGTGAAGTCCGGTAGGTTGAGCCTATGCTCGAAATTGGGAGTTTGAGGGTTTTTAAGCAATTCTGTCAGTGGAAACTTATTTCTGATAATTGAAGGTGGAGCATGGTTTCTTCCAGAAAATCATTGGAAATTTTTGAGATAAAGGATGCTAATGATAACGAGTTGCATTTTTTGTTGGAATGTTTTTTCGTCTCGGAATGTTAATAAACAACAGTAGCTATTTTATTTTTTGGGCGTGTCACGAGGGGGCAATAATGTCATTTCCTCAGTTTGAGGGCTTTGTAAATTAAGTATAAACAGTGTGATCTCTTTATATGAGACTGAAAATGGGCAAGGAAATAACCAGTTTGTGTATGTTGTCTTTCTTTTATGGCATATTGTCAGATGGCTGAATATATCAGCTTTTCCAACATGGAAATATATGAAAACAAACTGGGTAGCTGAGGGTTGATAGTCCTTTAGCTGTGTTGCGCGTTGGAAGGGTTGTGAATATTGCGGTAGCAGCAAGAGTGAACGGAAGCGAAGATTGCGTCACTTTTCAGGGCTACTTGTCTGGATAGCATGAGTGGTTGGGTGCGTAAATAATAATCGATCTGTACTTGTGTCTATCACTATTAAATCTTGGCTGTAAGGTAATCGTAGTGAGGAAGTGAATATATATGTCAAGGCAGTTAGATTTTTCCCATTCATCTCCATCCTTAATGCTGAGGCATGTGGTGGGGTTCGTGCTGGAATTCAGAGTGCTTGTACTTGCCGTTGCAGCCGCCTTTTTATTTTTTGGCCTGTTGCAGTTACAAAAACTTCCCGTTGATGTGCTGCCAGAATTTGCCCCCTTGATCGTTGAAATTCAGACTGAAGCACCTGGCCTGTCGGCATCAGAGGTCGAACTCATGGTGTCGTTTGGCGTGGAAGAGCTGGTGAGCGGGCTGCCCTGGCTTAAATCCCTGACTTCAAAGAGCGTTACCGGCCTCTCCACTGTGAGGCTGGAATTTAAGCCCGGCACCTCTTTGATGAGGGCAAGGCAGCTTGTCCAGGAACGTCTGACAACAGCCTTTTTGCTTCCAAATGTCGCCAAGCCACCTGTTATGCAGCAGCCCATATCATCAACCAGCCGGGTGATGATGATCGCAATGTCTTCTGAAAAAATTGATCCTCTCAAGCTTTCTGTCATCTCTCTTTGGACCGTAAAGCCTAAACTGCTGGGGGTTCCTGGGGTGGCGCGGGTTTCTGTATGGGGAGAGCGGCGCCGGCAGATACAGATCCGGGTTGATCCTGACAAGATGGAAAAAAACAAAATTACCCAGCGTCAGGTCATCGCCACATCTGGCAACGCTTTGTGGGTCTCATCCTTGAGTTTTCTAAGAGCAGCAGTGCCAGGTACAGGCGGCTGGATCAGCACGCCAAACCAACGTCTGGAAGTGCGTCATATATTGCCGATTTCGTCCAGTGCGGACATGGCCAAATTGCGTATCGAAGGTTCCGATCTGCAGCTTAAAGATGTGGCTGATGTCGTTGAGGGACATCCGCCATTGATTGGCGATGCCATTCTTCCTGACAGTAAGGATCAACAAGGGCTTTTGCTGGTCATTGAGAAATTCCCAGGTGCCAGTACCTTGCAGGTGACACGCGCCGTTGAAAAAGCTTTGGCTGAGCTTCGTCCGGGAATGAACGGTGTCAAAATAGATACGCTGGCGTTCAGGCCGGCCACATTGATTGAAGCTTCAATGGAAAACATAAGACAGGCCTCTTTGATCAGTATCTTGATGGTGGTCATCGGTCTGGGGTTGGTCCTGGCTCAGTGGCGCACAATGCTTGTCGCTCTGGTGGCTCTACCCGTGACGGTTCTGGCAGCTGTGTTGGCCTTGAACGCTCAAGGCATGTCTTTGAATATGGTAACGATAGCTGGCATTTCTATTGTGGCCCTGGCGGTCATAGATGATGTGGTATATTCTATTCAGCAAGTCATGGTTCGATTACAGAAAGGCAGGGGAGAAAAGTCGGTTTTGACGATTATTCGTCACTCTCTGATCTATTCCTTTAAGTCGATTGCGGTGGCGTCAATGATCGCTGCTCTGATTGCTGTACCGATATTTTTTCTGGTTGATATTGAGGGGGCGTTGTTACAGCCCCTGGCTTTAAGCTATGTGATCGCCCTTGGGGCCGCCATGCTCACGGCTTTGACCGTTATGTCTGCTCTGGTGGCGACCCTGTTTATCATTTTCCCGGTTGCGCCTTCTCCTAAAACGGCATCACCTCTCTCGTTGATTTTGCAAAATGCCTTTTCTAGCAGTATTTCTGAGGCGGCAAAACGCTTGTCGGTCGTGCTGATGGTTTTGCTGCCCATGGCGGTGATCTGGCTTGTTTCAGGGCCGCTCTTGTTTGAGAAAGCCAGCCAGACTCATGTCGCCATGATGCCTGATTTTAACGAACGTGATATCGTCATAAGTTTTGATGGTCAGCCCGGCACCTCTCTCAAGAAAATGCGTCGTGTTATCGGCGGCATTCTGGAAGATATAAAAGCGGTTTCGGGCGTTCGCAGCGCTTATGGACATATTGGGCGGGCCGTAGGCGGAGACCAAACGGTGCCCATTCATTCCGCTCGCTTATGGGTGTCAATCAACTCAAATGCCAATCTGCGTGTCGCTCTTGCAGCCATTAATCGCAAATTACGCGCGCATCGGAATTTTTCAATCAAGACAGAAGGCTATTTGGCTGCCAGTCTCAATCATGTGTCCAGTTCAGCGCAAGATCAGATTACCATTCGTGTTTATGGTCACGAGCTTGAGCAATTGCGTAAGTTGACACAACAGGTACAGCGCGAAATTTCAAGGGTCGATGGTTTGTCGGATATCCGTATCCGGGATCTGGAAATGGAACCACAGATTCAGGTCAGGGTTGATTTGGCCAAGGCAGCCAGGCTGGGGATCAATCCTGGAGATGTCAGACGGGCAGCGGCGACCATCTTTTCTGGCGTGGAAGTCGGGCGTATTTTTGAGGCTCAGAAAGTATATGAGGTGGTTGTCTGGTCAAAACCGGAAAACCGCCAGAAGATCGGGGACGTTGCCAAGGCCCAGATTGAATTGCCTGGTGGAGGCTATGTCTCAATCGGCGAGATTGCCACAATATCCCTTGCAACGACGCCAACGCTGATCAAGCGAGAGGGTGTTTCGGGCTATCTTGATGTGACGGCAAGCCAGAGCGGAAGGCGCACTGGTGCTGTCATGAAGGATATTAATCGTGTGCTTTCAAATATATCCTATCCGATGGATTATAATAGTGTTGTGCTCGGGCAAGGCATTGATGACAATCCGTCATCGACGATGCGCGTGGTTGTCGCCACTTTGATTGCTTTGGTGATCGGGGTGCTCTTGATGCAGGCCACTTTTGGCAGCTGGCATCTGGCCTTTGTGATGTATGCGGCCATGCCATTTGCGCTTAGCGGCGGAATTCTGGCGGTCCTTTTTAGCGGCGCTCCGGTGTCAATTGGAATGTTATGCGGTTTTTATGCACTTTATATGCTGACGACGCGTCAATCCATGTCTTTGATCAGTAATTTTCAGCGGCTTGAGGCAAAAGAGAAGGAGGGCTTTGGTGCCCCTCTTGTGATCAAGGGCACACTGCAGATGTTGTCGCCAATTTTGACCTCATTGATTAGCGTGGCGCTTTTTGTGGCTCCGGTTATTTATATGGGAGGGATGCCGGGCTTCCAGATTTTGTATCCAATGGCGCTCATTGTGTTGGGGGGATTGGTCAGCCTGTTCATATTCCTGTTATTCGCAGTGCCGGGGATTTATCTGATCTTTGGGGGGCAGCCAGAGGTTGAGCGGCAGGGGAAAGAGGTCGTGCAATGAATTTTATCCGCTCAATAATCAGCAATAGAAGCGCAATTTCCCAGTTTGAAGAGCTGCTACTGAAGGGAGATGAGGTTATTAAGGGGAAGCAATCCCTGCCAGATATGGTTTATGCGGAACCAGGCAGGCAAGATGATCAAAGAGTGTCGAAAATAGTATCGGGCGTCTCGATGATTACGGTATTGTTATTCGCTATATATGTTTTTTCTGGCGGCAATTTTCTGCCAGGACCACCGATCTCACACAAAAGCAAATCAGACATAATCAAACATGGCTGGCTGGTGGATACACCCGGCAGCAAGTTCAAAACGGTGGTTCTCACTCCCAAAGCTGTCGAGCGCCTGGGGATCAAGACGATGAAAGTTATTGAACAAAACTGGGTGCGCACTCTTGGTGTGTCAGGCACTGTTTTAAACAGTGGCGGAAAGTGGGTTCTGCGCATTGCCATATCAGGAAAAGCCGACAGGCCGATATCTGGTGCGACGGCGCTGATTTCTTCCCAGGACGGGCTGAATATTGATGAACCGGTTGCCCTGCATCCTGTCACAAAGAGACGGACAGGGGAGGTGCGTGTCGGGGAGTATATTGATTTTTCCTTTAAGGGCGTTGGACAACAAGTGGAAGCTGGCTCTCGTTTATGGGTGAAGATCGCTGTTGGCGAGGGAGAGAAAATGCATAAGTTTATTCCCTATGCCTCTGTTATTTATGATGCCCGTGGCAAGACCTGGACCTATATGTCGCCAAAAGAAAACAGGTTTGTGCGCACACCTATCGATATCGAATTTATCGATGGTGATATGGCTATTTTACGTGCCGGGCCACCAAAAGGCACTGTGGTGGCAACCGTTGGCACCCTCGAACTATATGGTGCGGAACACAAAATCGGATTGTGATCCTGAACTTATAATATCCTGTTTTTTAAGATGGAAAGACGATTGAGTCATGTTTCACTGGATTATCAGCTCTAGCCTGAAATTTCGTTATCTCATTGTTGCGGCCTTTACCGTCATGTTGATATACGGCCTTGATCGCATCTCTGTTATGCAGGTTGATGTGTTCCCGCGTTTTGCACCGCCAGTCATCAAGATCCAGGCAGAAGGCCCCGGGATGTCGGCTGTGGAAGTGGAGGAGCTGGTCACAGTTCCGCTTGAGCAGGCTTTGCGCGGAGCGGTGGATCTCGATATTATGCGCTCCAAGAGCGTCACCGGTCTGTCCGAAGTCAAGATGATCTTTAAATCAGATGTTGACCTGCTTGAGGCACGTCAGCTGGTGCATGAACGTCTGGCGACGATTGCTTCGCAAATGCCGGTCAATATTGTTGCGCCGGTTATGCTGCCGCCAATGTCTTCGGTCTCCAGGGTGATGCATATCGGTCTGTCATCGAAGACCCTGAGCCTTGATGATTTGTCGATGGCGGCCTTTTGGAAATTGCAGTTTCGTCTGAAAAAAGTGCAGGGTGTCGCCAGCATTGTCATGTGGGGGTTTCGCAACAAGCAATTGCTTGTTCAGGTCGACCCCGAAAAAATGAGATATTATGGCGTGACGCTGAGCGAGGTCAAAAAAGCGGCTGGCAATGTGCTGAAAATCGGCCTGTTAAAATATACGCGGGCCGCCAAGGGGCAGGGCGAAGGCTTTATAGAAACGGGACAACAGCGTCTGACCATCCGGCACGACCTTGGTATCAGTTCAGCACCAGATCTGAGCAAAGTTGTCGTCAAGAATGACAAGAATGGCAAGCCCATCTTTATATCCGATGTTGCCGAGGTCAGGTTTTCTCACGATAAACCGATTGGAGAGGCTGTTGTTCATGATGGGCCGGGCTTGCTGATTTTGGTGCAGATGTTTCCCTGGGCCAATATTCAGGAAACCACACGCGGGCTTGATGCGGCGATTGAGGAATTGCGACCGGCTTTTCCCGGTATAGATATTGATAACCAGATTTTCAGGCCAGCGCGCTATGTCGAGATGTCGATTTCAAATCTGAGTCATGCCATGATTCTTGGCGCTTTGATCGTCGTTTTCATTCTAATATTCTTTCTTTTTGAATGGCGTGTGGCTTTGATCAGTTCGGTAGCGATACCGGTTTCACTTGTGGCCTCTGCTCTTGTTTTGTACTGGCAAAATGAAACGATCAATGTGATGGTTTTGGCTGGATTTTTTGTGGCGCTTGGGGCCATTGTTGATGATGCCATCATTGATATAGAGAATATCATGCGAAGGTTACGAGAGAACCGGGAGCTTGCAGCCAACCAGCAAAAGTCAACCGGCAAAATCATTCTGGATGCCTCTATGGAGGTGCGGCGGCCTATTGTTTACGCCACCATCATCATCCTTCTTTCTGTCATGCCGGTCTTTAATCTGCATGGGGTGTCCAAAGCCTTTTTCTCACCACTGGTCTATTCCTATTCACTGGCTTTGCTGGCCTCGATGGTGGTGGCGCTGACAATCACGCCTGCCCTGGCCTATATTCTATTGCGCAAGGGGCCTTTGCGTACAAAGGAAGCGCCGCTTGTCTCCGTTCTAAAGCGAAGTTACATGCCCTTGCTCAAAGGCAGTATGAGATATCCGGTGCCGACAATCCTGATTACAGCTTTTGTGGCCGCCATGGGTATTTTGACCTGGCCGATGTTGAGCCACACACTGATGCCAGGTTTCAAGGAACCTGATATTCTGGTGAAATGGCTGACAAAGCCGGGCACCTCCCGGGTGGCCGCCTATCGAACGGCGCGCCGGGCCTGCGCCGAATTCATGACGATCCCCAATGTCCGGACCTGCGGCTCGCATATTGGCCGCGCCATCTCTGGCCCCGAGGTCCATGGCATGAATTATATGGAGAACTGGGTGTCGATCAAGGATGTCAGCAAGCTTGATGAAACCATTGAAAAAGTGCGTGAAGCCGGGGCAGGTTATCCGGGTATTCGGGTGCCCCAGCTCAATTATATTCGCGAGCGCATCAAACAGGTTTTGTCTGGCGCTTCGCAATCCGTTGTCGTTCGCATTTTTGGTCCAGATCTAAAGACGTTGCGCCAAAAAGCCCTTGAGGTGAAGAAGGCGCTCACTGATGTTGAGGGATTGAAAAAGGTCAAGACGGGCTTTCAAACGGAGAACCCGCAAATTCAAATCAAGGTCAATATTGCCAAAGCTGCTGTGCATGGTCTGACACCAGGAGATATCAGCCGGGCTGTCTCTGCCATGCTGAATGGCATGGAAGTGAGCGATGTTTTTCGCAATGGCAGGATTCACGGCGTTATGATCTGGTCCCTGCCTAAACACCGCGATAGTTTTAGCGATTTGCAAGATCTGTTGATTGATACGCCAATCGGTGGACATGTTCGATTGTCAGAAGTTGCCGATATTGCCATCAAGCCGACCCCCAATGCCGTGCTGCGTGAGAATTTTTCACGAAGGATTGATGTCAAGGCAAGTGTGTATAAAAATGCTGATTTTACGCAGATCATCAGTGATGTTGAAGCGCAGCTGGCCACAGTTGATTTTCCTTTGGAATATCGGGCCGAAATACTGGGTGAACCGATTGAGCGTGCCAAAGCGCTCAAGCAGCTTGGCTGGGTCAGCCTGTTGGCCGCCTTGGGTATTTTGTTGATGTTGCAGGCCTCATTTGGCAGCTGGAAACTGGCTTTCATGACCTTTCTGGCCCTGCCGGCCGCTTTGGTCGGGGGCGTCATCGCCACCTATATGTCTGGCGGTATTGTGTCTTTGGGCTCTCTTGTGGGTTTGCTGACCATTCTTGGCGTGGCGGCTCGCAATGGCGTTCTTTTGGTGTCGCACTATCAGCATTTGGAAAAGAGTGAAAATATGCCGTTTGGTCTTGATCTGGTGCTCAGAGGCGCTGGTGAAAGGCTGGCGCCAATCCTGATGACCTCGCTGAGCACTGGCCTGGCCATGGTGCCGCTCATCATTGGGGGGGTTATTTCAGGGCACGAATTGCAACACCCGATGGCCGTTGTCATTGTTGGCGGGTTGGTGACCTCGACATTATTGAGCCTGTTCGTCATTCCCATGCTGTATCTTTGGTATGGTGATAAAAATATTCTGGCCAAAGCGGGCCAGTCCTCAGGGAGCCGTCCTTTCTTGTGGTTTCGTCGTAAAAAGGCCGGGCTGGCGCAGGCGGCACAAAAATAATATCCGGTCAGATACTGAGAATCAGGCAAGGGTGGCTGTTGAAATTTTCATAGTCAGGGCATATCTCCAGAAGCAGGGGCTGATCGCAGTTTTTCGATGTTTGGGGATAAACGGCTTGCTTTGTGTCATTTTGCAATTGCTTCAACCATCAAATTGTCGGTATTAAGATTTACCCAAATAGGCGGGGGAGGGACCTTTCTAGCGGGCGAATGTTTGTGCAGATTGGGTTTGGACCCTAAGACATGGCGAGATATCGAACGTGAGTGTACTTGAACTTTCATTATTCATAGCTCTGGTTCTATTGGGTCAAATAGCAATCGTAGCCATCATCATATTCTATCGTCATTGGCGGACTTATCTGAAGCTGAAGGCGAATGTGAAGAGCTTTGGTGATGGTTTGCTTGATGAACCAACTATGCAGCAGGTCAAGCCGGGCTCATGGCAGGGGCTTCGTGAATTACGGGTGGTGCGCAAAATATATGAAAACCCTTGCAAGAGCATATGTTCATTCTATCTGGCCCCCGTTGACGGTCCGCCTCTGCCTGACTTCTTGCCGGGACAATTTCTGACCTTCCAGTTTGATGCCAAGGATCCAGCAACCGGTGAACATAAAAACGTCACACGCTGCTATTCTTTGTCGGATCGCTCCAACACCGGCTATTATCGCGTTTCCATCAAGCGAGAACTGGCTCCATCGACCCCGCCAAACCTGCCTCCAGGGCAGATATCCAACTATTTTCATGACAAGGTGAGCGAGGGGGATATTTTGTATGCGCGGGCACCGGGTGGTAATTTCTTTCTTGAGGCCAGCAACGCACCGATTGTCCTGATTGCTGGCGGAGTGGGTATTACGCCGATGCTCAGTATGCTTAACACTGTTCTTCAGGAGGAAAGCTTACGGGAGATCTGGCTGTTTTACGGTGTGCGCAATAGCTCTGAGCATGTGATGAAGTCGCATCTGGAAGCTCTGGCCCGGAAACATCGCAATTTTCGATTGTGTACCTGCTATAGCAGACCGTTGCCGAGTGATGTGATTGGCGTTGATTATTGGCAACAAGGGCGCATTAATATCGGCCTTTTGCGACTGACCCTTTCTTTCAGGCCTTATCACTTTTATATTTGCGGACCGACGGCTTTGCTGGAATCTCTGGTTCCGGCAATCGATAAATGGGGGGTGCCAAGGCAGTTTGTACATTATGAAGCCTTTGGTCCGGCCTCTATTCGTTTGCCGAGTGAGAAGCCAAAATCCGCTGCGCCACAAGGCAGTACAGCAAAAAATATTTTTGTGACCTTTTCCAAATCGAAAAAGACCATTGCATGGGAGGGGGACGAGGCTAATATTCTTGAATTTGCCGAAAAAAGTGGCATTATGATTGATTCTGGCTGTCGCTCTGGTAGTTGCGGCACCTGTCAGGTTAAAATCGAGGAAGGGGAGGTCGATTATATGCAGCCCCCTGATATAGACCCCGAGCCAGGCCACTGTCTGCTTTGTATCTCGCGTCCAAAATGTAACCTGACCCTGATGGCTTGAGATGTTTATGAAAAATTCCCTTTTCCGCCTTGAGATCGCGCCCTTGCTAGGGATGTTCGTATTATTGATTGGAACCACAACAGTGGGAGATGCCCTTCTCGAAAGACTGGGTTATCTGTGGATTGGTCGTTATCTGGGAATACCAGGAACCCTGTTGATCATCCTGTCGCTGACCTATTCTCTTCGAAAAAGAAAATATATCTCTTCGGGAAATCCACAAAAGCTACTGCGTATGCATGAGCTGTTGACCTGGCTGGGGGCGCTTTTGGTGCTTGTCCATGCTGGCCACCATTTTAATACAATTCTGCCCTGGCTGGCGCTGATCGCCATGGTTGTCAACCTGATCAGTGGTATGATCGGCAGATATCTGCTGGCGCGTTCCAGGCAGCATATGATGGCCAAGCAGGAAAGCTATAAAACACGCGGTCTGTCCAAAGTTGAAATCGACAAAGAATTGTTTTGGGATGCCGTGACCTTCCAGCTGATGGAGAAATGGCGCGTCGTTCACTTTCCGATCTCTTTCATCTTCGCCATTTTGACGCTGGGCCATATCATTAGCATATTGATGTTCTGGGAGTGGAGATGAATAAAAGCATCAAACTGATCATTGTCATTAATCTATTGGCCGTTACGGCGTTGACCTTTTTGTATGCTCACAAAATGGTCAGTCCGGGCAAATTGATCGAAGGACATCAAAGTTTTGAGCAAAAATGTTTCGACTGCCATACAATGTTTGTTGGTATATCCGTGCCCAAATGCATAAAATGTCATGAGCTTTCCAAAATTGGCTTGTTTGATACGCAGGGCAACAAGCTGGATCAGAAAATCAAGAAAACCACGCGTCCTTTCCATGAAGAATTGCGCGACGGCTATTGCGTTGAGTGCCATACGGATCATGCCAGCATGATTGTCTATCGGCCTTATGCCCATGCTGATGAGCTGGAAAAATACGCTTTGGAAAAAACGAAAAAACTGGGAAGGCCTGATGTTTTGCACCTTCTTGGTCGGCGCTTTTCGCATGACCTGATCAAAGAAACAAAAAGAAAAGTATGCACCACCTGTCATGAACAGCAAACGGATGACAAGCATCGCCAATTCTCCAAAGACTGTGGCCAGTGTCATACATTTGATAAATGGAAACCTGCAAAATTCAATCACGATATGATCATGGAGCCCAAACGAAATGATTGCATTGCCTGCCACAAGACAGAACTGCCAAAGGATGTCGTCCATCGCAATGCGCCAACAGACTGTAAACAATGCCATACATTCGATAAGTGGAAACCGGCAAAATTCAATCATGACTTTAAAACCTTTCCCGAACTGCTGAATTGTATCGCGTGCCACAAGCCCAAACAGCCACTAGACATCATCCATCGCAACGCGTCTGATCAATGCGGTCTGTGTCATTCTGCCGAAAAATGGAAACCGGCATTATTCACGCATGAGATCGATAAATTCCCGGAAATCGAGAATTGTATCGCCTGCCACAAACCAAAAGAGCCTGTTGACATCATCCATCGCAACGCTTCGCAAAAGTGCGGTCAGTGTCACAGTTTTGACAATTGGAAAACCAAAACATTCGAACATGACCTGGTCGCATTCCCCGAACTGAAGCAATGCACGAATTGTCACAAGAATAAAAAGCCTGATGATACGATGCATCGCAATGTGACGCAGGAGTGTGGGCAATGTCATGGGACGAAGAAGTGGAAACCGGCGACTTATAATCACGACAAGTTTTTCGTGTTTGACAAGCACCATAAGAGGTGTACGACCTGCCATCGCATACCGAGCTACAAAAAACCTGATTACAAGCAATACACATGCTATTTCTGTCATGCGCATTCGAAAGGTGGAGTAAGAGCTTCCCACAGGAAAAAGGGTATGCGCAAGATTGATAAATGCACGGACTGCCATCGCAATACAAGCAAGCGTGAAGCTAAAAAAGCATGGGAATCAATAAAACGCGGCATTCCCTATCAGTTCCCATTGCCTCAAAGGTAGAGGTGGCTCGGGAAACCTGCACCGTCGCCCCAAGTGGATTTCTGATGTGGTGAGCACCAAAAACCAGGCAGCGGCCTCATAAACCTGCACCACAATCTCACCGCAGCCAGCTTTATCATGGCCATGAAATTTGTTGGCGTTTTTTCGTATCTGGTTGCGATGCGGCGGAATGAGGCTTTCAGGCGGCCAATGCAACGTTCCACATGGTTGCGCTGTTTGTATAATTCAGCATCGAATTCCTTTGGTATTTTCCGGTTCGATTTAGACGGGATCACGTCGATGGCCCCTTGTTCCCAAATCATGTTTCTGATCCAGTCAGCGTCGTAGGCCTTGTCGGCAAGCACAAATTGACCGGGGTTGCAGCTCGTCCAGCAAAAGACGACACACGGGTGCATCATGGTCTTGTCCAGGCGTCAGGTGAAACGTAAGCGGTGCGGCGGTACCGTTGGGTTTTAGCTTGACGGGGGTTTGAAGTTCCATGGCAGGAGCTCGTCGCGTTTTGATTGGGGGTGGCCTTTTGCAATCAGTTCAAGGGTGGTGCGCAGATAGTCGAACGGGTTGATGTGGTTTATTTTGCAAGTGGCGATGAGGGATGCGAACAGGGCCCAGTTTTTGCCGCCTTCATCATGTCCGGCGAATAGTGAATTTTTACGGCCCCTGTTCTTTGGAAAATGGGCGATGGGGCGGATGGCGTTTTCAACTGCGTTGCTGTCGATCTCGACATGGCCGTCATGCAAGAAGACCTGCAAGCCGTCCCAC
>JAKIUO010000278.1 GCA_021647535.1 Hyphomicrobiaceae bacterium | reverse complement strand
CAGGCGGGCGGCTTGCTGGCAAAGGGGAAACTGGTTCACCGGTACCCCCATAGCTGGCGTTCAAAAGCGCCCCTGATTTTCCGCAACACGTCGCAGTGGTTTATTTCCATGGAAACCAACAATCTCCGCGAAACGGCATTGAAGGCCATCGCGGAAACCCGTTTTGTGCCCGAGACCGGTCGCAACCGGCTGCACGGCATGATCGCCGAACGCCCAGACTGGTGTGTTTCACGCCAACGGGCATGGGGCGTGCCGATCACGGTTTTTGTTCACAAGGAAACCGGCGAGCCCTTGCGGGACCAGGCGGTTCTGGACCGCGTTGCCGAGGCCGTCGAGCAGGAGGGTGCAGACGCCTGGTTTGCCTCGGATGCGTCACGTTTTCTGGGCGACGACCATGATGCAAGCGACTATGAGCAGGTCACCGATATTCTCGATGTGTGGTTTGATTCAGGTTCCACCCATGCCTTCTGCCTTGAGCAACGCGAAGACCTCACCACCAACAACAAACGTATGGGCGGTCCCGATACGGTCATGTATCTGGAAGGCACCGACCAGCATCGCGGCTGGTTTCATTCGTCATTGCTCGAAAGCTGCGGCACCCGTGGGCGTGCGCCTTATGAAGGGGTGCTGACCCATGGTTTTGTGATGGCCAAGGATGGGCGCAAAATGTCGAAATCGCTCGGCAACCAGATGTTCCCCGAAAAGATCATCAAGCAGTCCGGGGCCGAAATCCTGCGCCTGTGGGTGTCCAGTTCCGACTATATGGACGATTTGCGCATCGGCCCCGAAATCCTCAAAACCAACACCGACGCCTATCGCAAAATGCGCAATACCATCCGTTTTCTACTGGGCAACCTCTCCCACTATGACGCCGCGCAGGCCGTCGATCTTAAGGACATGCCCGAGCTTGAGCGCTATATGCTGCACCGTCTGACCGACCTCGACAAGGTGGTGCGCGAAGCCTATCTGACTTTTGACTTCAAAAAAGTATTCTCTACCCTGTTCAATTTCTGCACGCTGGATCTGTCGAACTTCTATCTCGACATCCGCAAGGACGCGCTTTATTGCGAGGCGCAAGACAGCCAGACGCGCCAAGCCACCCTCACCGTCATGGATGAGATGTTCAGCCACCTCACCGCCTGGCTGGCGCCGATCATGTGTTTCACCATGGAAGAAAGCTGGCTGTCGCGCCATCCTGACGCTGACAGTGTGCATTTACGCCAGTTCCCCACTGTACCCGATGCCTGGGCCGACAAGGATCTGGCCCGCAAATGGCGGCGTATCCGCAAAGTGCGCCGCGTTGTCACCGGTGCGCTGGAAATCGAGCGGCGCGAAAAACGCATTGGTTCCTCTCTGGAAGCTGCGCCCATCGTTCATATTGAAGACAAAGATTTACTGGAAGCTTTTGAAGGGCAGAACGCCGCCGATATTTTTATCACCTCGCAAGCCGAGCTTACACTGGAAAAAGCCGGTGATGAGGCCTTTCGTCTTGATGATGTGCCAGAAGTCAGCGTTGTTCCCGCCAAAGCACAGGGGCAAAAATGCGCCCGTTCGTGGAAAATCCTGCCAGAAGTTGGCTCTGACCCTGATTTTCCAGACCTGACCTTGCGCGATGCCAACGCCGTGCGCCGTTTTGATGAGCTAAAGGGATAATCTTCATTGACAGAGCAACAGCCGCCCCCTGCCCAAACTCCCGCCAAGGCCAGCAGCTGGTTTTTCGGCCCATTGAGCACGACAGGCTATTACTGGGCCGTCCTCGCCTTTGTTGCCGATCAGGCCCATAAATGGTGGATGCTCAACGTCACCGGTATTCAACTGGGTGACCGTATCGAAGTGACCTCGTTTTTCGACCTTATTCTGATCTGGAACAAGGGCGTTTCCTACGGCCTGTTTCAGCAAGAAAGCCTGGCTGGACGCATTGCTCTGGGGGTTTTTTCCCTGCTGGCGGTGGTCGCCCTCGCCGTCTGGCTGGCCCGCTCACCGCAAACCCGCCTGACCGCCGTCGCCATTGGCCTTGTCATGGGCGGCGCGCTTGGCAATGCCCTTGATCGGCTGATCCGCCCCGGCGTTGCCGACTTTTTCTCTCTACATGCTTTTGACTTTAACTGGTACATCTTTAACGTGGCCGATATCGCCATAGTTGCAGGAGTCGCCGCTCTCTTGTATGATGCTCTTTTTATAGGCACGCAAGCGGCCCCAAAACGGCCTTAAAAAGGTCGCATGTAGTAGAAGCGTGGCACTCTGGTATATGTAATAAGAGTAGTTGTGTGTACTCACAAACCAAACGGATTTGGCAGCACCGATTTGTCCAGAGTACGGAAATTGTCAAGGCAACAAAATGACAGGGCAAGGACACATATAATGCGATTTACAACGGCACTGCTTCTGGTTTTTACAACTTCTACGCTTGGCGCATGTGGCGGTTTAATGGATGGAGTTGATATTACCCTGCCCGTCGTTGGCAACATCACAGCCAAAGGCAAAACCAAAGAAGCCAAAATGGCCACACGTGGCGCTCTCGTGCTGCCACCGTCGATCAAGGGATTGCCTGCCCCACAGGAAAAAGGACAATTGGCAACCAATGGGGCCTGGCCCGATGATCCCGATATGAAAGCCAAAAAAGACAAGAAACTGGCGGCTCTGAAAGAGGCCGAATATCGTAAAAATGGCGACTGGAAAGGCAAGCGCAATAGCGGCAACGGCCTTGAGGATTTCAACAAAAAAGTCGACCCCTTCGAACGCCAGACCGGCATTTTGCAAGATGGCATTCTCAAACAGGAATAAGTCAGATTTAAAAACTTCACGCTTAAAGCTCCTTGAAAATTCACCTTTTTTCCAATGGAACGTCTGCTCGCTGGACCTCGTCTAAAGAAAGCCCCCCAACAAATGCTTCTTACCAGATTTCACACCAAAACCCGCCTTGCAGCGCAAGACGTTTGGACTGGCTTGACCTCCAGGGCCTTGTTGTCAGCAACAGTCCTTTCCCTCATTCTCAGCGGATTAACCATGATCAGTATGACCAGCCTTGCCAATGCCGAACCCCAAAGCTCTTCACGGGTGCACCAGTTCGTTCTTGAAAATGGAATGA
>JAKIUO010000277.1 GCA_021647535.1 Hyphomicrobiaceae bacterium | reverse complement strand
CGGCAAAGGGTCGAGACCCTTGTGCAATCCCAATTGTTGGGTTTTTAGGGACTGGTCCCTGAATGCCCGCTGCATGAGCGTCGCCGAAGGCTCTTTTGCAAGGCCGGCCCAAAAGTTGGGTGCGTAATAGTTATTCACCGAATCGCTGCTGGATATACCCCGCCAGCACCTCTTTAAACTCGTCTGCAATGCCCTTGCCGCGCAGGGTCATGGCTTTTTTACCGTCGATGAAGACGGGGGCGGCGGGGGTTTCGCCGGTGCCGGGCAGGGAGATGCCGATATCGGCCTGTTTGCTTTCGCCAGGACCATTGACGATGCAGCCCATAACGGCGATGTCGAGCTGTTCGACGCCGGGATATTTCGTGCGCCACAGTGGCATTTGCTGGCGAATATGGCTTTCAATGTCCTGCGCCAGTTCTTGAAAAACCGTTGAGGTGGTGCGCCCGCAACCGGGGCAGGCGATGACTTGCGGGGTGAAGTGACGCAGATCAAGGCTTTGCAGGATCTCCTGAGCGATCTGCACTTCCTTGGTGCGCGGCGCGCCGGGATCAGGGGTCAGCGAGACGCGGATGGTGTCGCCAATGCCCTGTTGCAGCAAAATGGCCAGCCCTGCCGTTGAAGCGACGGTGCCCTTAACACCCATGCCCGCCTCGGTCAGGCCAAGATGCAAGGCATAGCTGGAGCGTGCCGCCAGCATCAGATAGACAGCAATCAGATCCTGCACCTTGGAAACCTTGGCAGAAATGGCGATTTTATCCTTGCCCATGCCCATTTTTTGCGCCAGTTCGGCATTTCTCAGCGCCGATTGCACAATGGCTTCATGCAAGACCTGTTGCGTTTCCATCGGGGCAGGGGCGCTGGCATTTTCATCCATCAGGCTGGTCAGTAATTCCTGATCCAGCGACCCCCAGTTAACGCCAATGCGCACCGGCTTGTCATACTCCAGTGCGATCTCGATGATTTTTTCAAACTGGCTGCCACGCTTGGCGCGAAACCCGACATTGCCCGGATTAATGCGGAATTTATCAAGAGCTTTGGCGGTTTCAGGGTGCTCGCTGAGCAGCTTGTGGCCGATATAATGAAAATCACCAATAATCGGCACATCAACGCCAAGCGCATCAAGCTTGTCCTTGATATAAGGCACCGCCCGTGCGGCCTCTGCACGATCAACCGTAATGCGTACCAGCTCGGAGCCAGCCCGCGCCAACGCCGCAATTTGCTCGACCGTGCCGTTAATATCCGCCGTGTCGGTGTTGGTCATCGATTGCACACGAATGGGCGCGTTGCCGCCAATCAATATATTGCCGACTTTAACAGCTGTCGTTCCGTGCCGTTCCATTTGGCTTTGCCCTTCGTTAATGCACTGACTATAAGAAATGACCTCGCCGGTCGGGCGTCTTGACAGACCGTCTTGGGGACTAGTCCCCAAACCCCAATTTAACAGATGGGGTACAGGGGATCATCCCCTGTTGCCGTCCGCATAGGACGCCTGACCGGCGAGGTCATTTATTAGTTTAGCTTATGGGTGATAGACAATGAACAAGCAAGCAGACATCGTCAATCCTTTCGCGCGTTTGCGTGAGCTGCTGGGGGACGCACAGCCTGGCATTACGCCAGCTATTGATATGACGATTGGCGCGCCAAAACATGCGATACCTGATTTTTTCAAGGAGATTTTGGCGCAAAAGCACGAGCTTTATCTCAATTATCCAGCGATCCGGGCCATTCCGCCTTTGGCGGGTGCGATTGTTGCCTGGCATGAGCGCCGCTATGGCATTGGAAAAAAGATTGATCCGAGCAGCATGATCCTGCCGTTGATGGGGTCGCGAGAAGGTTTGTTTTCGGCGGTGTTCACAGCACGGGAGCGCAAGGACTGTGCCCTGAAGGGGAGGGGTCGGCAGGTGGCGCTTATTCCCAATCCGTTTTATACGGTTTACGCTGGCGGGGTGCAGGCGGCGGGCTTGGAGGCGGTTTATCTGGAGACGAGCGATGAAAATGGGTTTCTGCCAGACCTTGATAAACTAAGTAAAAACAAAGAGATGCTGGAGGGCGTCAGTGTGATGTTTCTTTGTTCGCCGTCTAATCCGCAAGGGGCCATTGCATCGGTGGCCTATTTGCAAAAGGCCATTGCGCTGGCTCGCCAGTATGATTTTATGCTGTTTTCTGACGAGTGCTATTCAGAAATCTATTTTGGAGAGCCGCCAGCCGGTATTTTGCAGGTGGCTCATGCCATGGGCGGCGATTTTTCCAATGTTCTGGCCTTTAATTCTTTGTCGAAGCGCTCAAATTTGCCCGGTCTTCGTTCGGGATTCGTTGTTGGTGATCCTGATTTCATCGATAAATATGCGCGTTTTCGCAATGTTTCGTGCCCGCAAATGCCGCTTCCCGTGCAGTATGCCAGCGCCAAAATATGGGCTGATGAAGCGCATGTGATTGAAAACCGGCGGCTCTATGCGAAAAAGATAGATGCGGCAGAAAATATATTAAAATCGCATATTTCCTACGAAAAACCGGCTGGCGGGTTCTTTTTATGGATAAATATGAAGGAATTAGGGGGGGGAGAAGTGGCCGTGGAAAGGATTTGGAAACTATGCGGTGTCAAAATGCTTCCAGGTGCCTATCTCGCCTATGAGGATCTCGGCGCACAAAAGGGAGCCAATCCGGCTAAAAACGATGTTCGCATCGCCCTCGTGCATGACCTTGAGACCACGCGGGAGGCTTTGAAGCGTATAGTTTCAGTTTTTTAAGCGAGGGTCTTTGAGGAATGTCTATTGTAGCGAATATTGAACATACGCGCTTGTTTCCCGAAAGTCTGGGTTCAAGCGCCAAGCGGGTCATCACCAGAATTTCTGGTGCTGTTCTTATGATGAGTGCAGTGGCTGGTTATCTGTGCCTTGCCACATGGTCCAGTCAGGACCCCAGTTTTTCCAACGCAACGGATGGTGCAACCACCAACCTTTTGGGGTATGGCGGGGCTGTCACAGCCGATTTTTTGTTCCAGACATTGGGTCTGGCAGCGATAGGCGTGTTTTTGCCAATGCTGGCCTGGGGCTGGCATCTGTTGGCGCTTGTCAAACCAAACAGACTTATTGAGCG
>JAKIUO010000276.1 GCA_021647535.1 Hyphomicrobiaceae bacterium | reverse complement strand
ATCAAGCAGATCAAGAAGCAGATCGAGGAGACCACCTCCGACTATGACCGCGAGACGCCCCAGGCGAGGCTCGCCAAGCTCATCGGCGGTGTGGCGGTCATCAACGTCGGAGCCGCCACCGAGACCGAGATGAAGGAGAAGAAGGCCAGGGTCGAGGACGCCTTGAATGCGACCAGGGCCGCTGTGGAAGAGGGCATCGTGCCTGGCGGTGGTGTGCAATTGCTGCGTGCCGCAACCAGCCTGAGGACCGAAGGTCTCAATGCCGATGAAGAAGCGGGCATCAATATTGTTCGCAAGGCGCTTGAAGCTCCGATCCGCCAGATCGCTGAAAATGCTGGCGTTGAAGGCTCCATCATTGTTGGCAAAATCCGCGATGAGAAAAAAGCCAGCTTTGGCTATGATGCGCAGCTCGACAAATATGTCGACATGATCGAAGCCGGTATTATTGACCCGGCCAAGGTAGTGCGTACAGCTCTGCAGGATGCAGCCTCTGTCGCATCGCTGATGATCACCACCGAAGCCGGTGTTACCGATGCGCCTTCCAAAGACGGCGCCGGTGGCGGTATGCCTGACATGGGCGGCATGGGCGGCATGGGCGGAATGGGCGGCATGATGTAGTCCGCGCTCAAACAGCGAAGTGATAGCGCATTAATCATGGAAGCCCCACTGGCATTTTGCGCTCATTGAGCCAATAGAAAAACAAAAGCCCCTCGCAGAGAAATCTGCGGGGGACTTTTTTGACTATAAACCAGCTGACTTTGAGTCTTATCGGCAACAGCTGTTTACTATTCATATAAGACATATGCAAATTTACAGACATAGCCCCTTGTCACATCCTTCGCAGCTATGCAACTATGCATTAGTAAGTTACAGCTTGTTATTTGTTCTGCGTACGGAGTATTTAAAAATGAAAGATAACGTGGGCTATATTCTTGCCCAAAATGCCGCTGGAAAACCCATGAAATTTTATAAAGATGCCATGGGGAGACGTTTCGTCAGTGAAAAAAGAATTCTCAGGAAAGACAAACGCATCAGACTGTCGCCTGGCGAATTCGACATCATAAAAGACAAACTGGGCCTAAAAAGAGAATACTAAAATTCATCCAGTATATTTCACGGCACCCAAAATGCCTCTTTGAACCCATCTACTATATCTGACATCCGGCCTTCAGGAATGAATTTCTGTCCTGAGGGCCGCTTTCTTTTGCTATGCGTTACACTTTCCCCATGACGCACAACAATGTCCCATGCCCTGAGCCCTGTGTCCTGTGCCCCCTCCTTGAAACAGCCTTGTAAAGCTCGCGATTTTGTGACTGGACCTTCATGCCCAGATCAATAAACTAATAAAATCTTCAACAAGGATCCGCGCTTCATGACCTTCAGACATTTTGCCCAATTAGGCTTGGCCACCCTGCTCCTAACGCTGTTCGTTGCCCCGTCTGGTGGCAATCATGCCCATGCCAAACCACCCTTTACGCTGGAGAGCATTCAGCAAGGGTTGCTGTCGCGCTATGAGGGCGTTTCGCATATGAGCATCGCCAGGCTGCAAAAGGATCTGGCAGGCCCCGGCAAAAGCAACTATCTGGTACTTGATGCCCGCGAAAAGGATGAGTTCGCCGTCAGCCATATTCCAGGAGCCCGGCGCGTCGACCCCGGCATCTGGCATTCCAGCTTCATGAGCAAATTCGGGAAAATAGCCAAGGGCAAGACCGTCGTCATCTATTGCTCTGTCGGCGAGCGCTCCTCGAAAATGGCCAAATATGTGCAGGCCGCCCTGATCAAAAATGGCGCCAAAGGCGTCTATAATCTGCAAGGCGGCATTTTCCAGTGGCACAATGAAAAGCGCCCGCTGATGGCCAGCAAAGGCAAAACCGATTATGTACACCCCTATAACAAATATTGGGGCCAATTGCTCAAACGCTCTGCCAAGCTGCGCTATTCTCCCAAATAACAGCTTTCTTCCCCCCCGCAAACCTTGCTTTGTGCGGGCACTAGTGGCATCTTGATGAAAGACATTAATATATTCTGGGGTAATGAGGGGCAATAATGGTTGGTTCGCGCATATTTGTTGCATTTGTTTTTACTATACTTGCCGCCAGTTTTTATGTTTCAACTTATATGTTGATCCATGAGTTTGGGGTAGAAAACTGGTATTCCATTGCTGCGATTTACAGTCACCACTTTTTGTTTTTCCCAACCATTGGTGTCGTTGCCCTGATCGCCTTTTACACGCCAGCCACCATATTCGTCGATCTCTACTGGCACCATGTCAATCATGGACGCCTGCGTCTTTTCTTTGGTTTTACCGCCATACTCTGTCTTGCCATTTACCTGGCAGCCATACTCTCGGGCCGGAATGTTGTGGGCAATTTGCTCTGGCAAAATGACGCTCCGGTTTTTGCGCAAGGTGTTGTGCCCGCCATTTGGGAATTGCATCCTGATAATGTGCTAAATGATCTGGGTAGCCCGGAGAATTGCGCCACCAATGACCTGCTCTGCGCCCGCCAGCCCATCATGCGTTCCATAAAAATCCTGCGCAAGGTCAGCATGAGCCGCACAGGCCTCACCGCCTTCTCGCGCAATTGCCTGGCCGACCCTTTGCTCGAACCGCCCCAATCAAACAGGCTTTTGCGCTATTGCTTCCCCTTGTTGCGCAAGGTTGATGCCGAAACCTGCTGCTTTGCCCAGCAACGCTTCTCTAGCCAGCTTTCCGAACTGTTCAAAGACGAAAAACAGCACTCGAAAACCGGCTATGTCGATGCCCGCACCCTGCCCTTTAAAATCTTTTTCATGCTGATTATTCTGGTCATTGGCGTATTGCTGGCCGGGTGGCGTTCCAAGCTCGACCGTTTCTATGAAAGTTATATGCCTGGCATTGAGAACGGTGTCTTGATCGGCGGTGCCGCCATGTTATTCTGGCCAGTGACCAACCAGGCCTTCCTGCAATCGGCCGCCGCCTTGTATGGTCCCTATAGCGGTAGCGTCTATCAAAACGTGCTTGGTCCGGTTTTCAGTATCGTATTTGGCCTTTGGGGTCTGCTCATCCTGTTCTTCTTCTTTCGCCATCACGAAAAGCATGTCGAACTCTGGGTCAAGG
>JAKIUO010000275.1 GCA_021647535.1 Hyphomicrobiaceae bacterium | reverse complement strand
GCGTGGCTTTGTCCTCAAATAGCATGGCGGCAGGACAACTCAAAATGCCCTTCAAAATGCCCTCGCCGGGCAGGCGTGCTGCGCGCACGGCGCCAAAGGCTCGCCTTTGGAATCCATTTGTGTGAGTGGGGGTATTAAAAAATGGGGTGTCATCGCAGCGCAGGCTCACTACTGTCCGGCTCAATCAGCAGCAGATGGGATAGAACTGACATTTTATGGATGCATGAGGAACATTGGAAGTCTGTAGACTTGAAAACAAAAGCGTGGCAAACGCCCCCTCTCCCTAGCCCTCTCCCCTCGGGGGGAGAGGGGACAAGATGAAACCGGACACCTTTTTCATCCCCCGCAAGCCGGTTTCCAAAGGCTGGCCTTTGGTGCCAGCCGCATAGGCTGCCCGCGCGGCGAGCGCAAGCTGCGGTACGCAGCTCACACAGCCTCACCAATTTACAAAAGGACTTATCACCCATGGCAACTCTTGTTTTAGCAAGCGCTGGCGCAGCGGCAGGCAGTGCATTATTACCCGCTGGTGTTGGCCTGTTCGGGGCGACCATATCGGGCGCGGTGCTGGGGCGGGCGGTTGGTTCGATTGCCGGGCGTTATATTGATCAGGCTTTGTTCGGGGCCAGTGGTCAGAACAAGATCGTTGAGAACACCGGTGCGCGGCTGGGGGATTTGCAGGTCACGTCTTCATCCGAAGGGTCGCCCATTCCGCGCATTTATGGCCGGGCGCGGCTGGGTGGTCAGGTCATTTGGGCGACCCGTTTTGAAGAAGAGGTGATCCGCGACAGCCAGACGGTTAAATCTGCTGGCAAGGGCATTGGTGGTGGGGGCGGGCCGAGCCAGACGACCATTACGACGAGCTATAAATATTACGCGAATTTTGCTGTTGCCCTTTGCGAAGGCGAGATTTCGCGGCTTGGCCGGGTGTGGGTGGATGGCAAGGAAGTCAATCTGGCGCAATATGGCTATCGGCTTTATCGGGGCGACGAAACGCAATTGCCCGACAGTCTGCTGGAGGCCAAGGAGGGGGCGGGCAATGCGCCGGCCTATCGCGGGCTGGCCTATATTGTTTTTGAGCGTTTGCCGCTGGAAGTTTTTGGCAATCGCATTCCGCAATTCAATTTCGAGGTCTTCAAGGCGCTGGATGATGTGGAAAAGAAGGTTACCGCTGTGACGCTTATTCCAGCGTCAGGCGAATTTGCTTATGAGGTCGAGCCGGTGGAACGCGATGCCGGGCAGGGGCAGACCTTATCGGAAAATATTCATCATCAAAGCGGGGGCACGGACTGGTCTTTATCTCTGGATCAGCTAGGCGACACCATGCCAAATTGCGGTTCGGTTTCGCTTTTTGTCAGCTGGTTCGGTACGGATCTGCGTGCCGCTTCTTGCGAGGTCAAGCCCGGTGTCGAGAACCGTATAAAGGTGACAACGCCTTATAGCTGGAGCGTTGCCGGGCAAAGCCGCGCCACAGCCTATGAAATTTCAAAGATTGATACACGCGCGGTCTATGGGGGAACACCTGCCGACAAGTCGATGATTGCGGCGATAGGGGATCTGAAGGCGCGCGGCTTTTCGGTCACCTTAAATCCGTTTTTACTACTCGATATTCAGGCGGGTAATGTCTTGCCTGATCCCTATGGCGGCGCGGCGCAGGCGGCTTTTCCCTGGCGTGGGCGCATTACGTGTGACCCGGCACCGGGGCAGGTGGGGTCGCCGGATAAAAGCGCGGTGGCGGGCACGCAGTTGGCCGCTTTTATTGGCTCTTGCGTGGTCAGTGATTTTGATATTTCCAGTGGTGCGGTGGTTTATAGCGGCCCGGTGGAGTGGAGCTGGCGGCGCATGATTTTGCATTACGCGCATTTGTGCAAGCTGGCGGGGGGCGTTGATGCTTTTTTACTGGGCTCCGAGTTGCGGGGCCTCTCAAGGGTGCGCGATGGAGCGTCTTCTTATCCGTTCGTCGCGGCGCTGGTGCAGTTGGCGGCAGATGTCAAAACCGTGCTGGGGGCGGCAACAAAGGTGAGCTATGCCGCCGACTGGTCGGAATATTTTGGCCATCAACCGGCTGATGGGTCCAATGATGTGTTCTTTCATCTGGACCCTTTGTGGGCGAGCGCCAATATCGACATGATCGCCATGGATTGCTATTGGCCGCTTTCTGACTGGCGCGATGAGGACACTCATCTGGATGCGGGCGATGGCTGGCTGTCGACCTATGATCCGGCCTATCTCAAAAGCAATATGGCGGGGGGGGAGGGCTATGACTGGTATTATGCCAGCCAGAGCGATCGCGATGCGCAGATCCGCACGCCGATTACGGATGGCGCGGGCAAACCGTGGGTTTTTCGCTACAAGGACATTGCCAACTGGTGGAGCCAGCCCCATTTCGACCGCCCCGGCGGCGTCGAGGCGGCCAGTGCGACGGGGTGGGTGCCGCAATCCAAACCGTTCTGGCTGATGGAAGTGGGCTGTCCGGCCATCGACAAGGGGGCCAATGAACCCAATCTGTTTTATGACCCGAAAAGCTCCGAGAGTCACTTTCCGCATTATTCCAACGGTAACCGCGACGACACCATACAGCGGCGCTATCTGCAAAGCTTTTACGAATATTATGACGCGACTTTTGAGGACTTTACAGAGATACAAAACCCGCAATCCTCCGTATATGCCGGGCGCATGGTCGAGGCGGCAAAAATTCATGCCTATACATGGGATGCACGACCCTATCCAGCTTTTCCCTATGACACGGAAACCTGGTCTGACGGGGATAACTGGTTTCTGGGGCATTGGCTCAACGGGCGCATGGCGGGGGGGCCGTTGCAGGCCGTGGTCGAGGGCATTTTGCGCGATTATGGTTTTGATCGTTTCGATCTGTCGCCGCTTGATGGCATGATGGAGGGCTATATTCTTGATAATGTCATGTCGGCCCGCGACGCTTTGCAACCGCTCGAAATGGCCTTTTTTATCGACAGTTTTGAAAGTGGCGGGGTGATCCGTTTTGCGCATAAGGGGCAAAGCGGTGTGTCTTTGTCTCTGTCGCGCGATGAGCTGGTGGAAGCGGACGAAAAAAGCGATGTCTATACGCTGACCCGGGCGCAGGAAACCGATCTGCCGCTTT
>JAKIUO010000039.1 GCA_021647535.1 Hyphomicrobiaceae bacterium | reverse complement strand
CACCAGTTTCAGCCGCATAGGCAAAGGCATCATTTTTAGCCGCCTGATACCTTTTCAGTCTTGCACGTTTGGCAATGTTGTACTCTGTCCCTGTAGGTGAACCAAGTCTTGCAGCTTCAAGCTGACATTCTACATCATCGGCTACAGAATAATAAATCTGCATCGCTTCTGCCTTGTCAGGGGTACGAAGGCTTATCCAGATTTGTTTCTTGCCGCCAAAAGCATCTTGAAGAGCAGCCGGAACGGGTCGCTTGAAATACCAGTTACGCGAACCTTTGCGGGTCGTCAAATATGGGAATCTCATGTCAGTCATTCCGAAATGGTAGCAGTTCCATTAACGGAAAATCCAAAAACCCGCGTAACCACGCTGGTTTGGGGGCTTTTTATGATTCATGACAAGTTTCTTGGAGCGGGCGATGAGATTCGAACTCACGACCTAAACCTTGGCAAGGTTTCGCTCTACCCCTGAGCTACGCCCGCGCTCCGTGCTGGCCCTGTTTAGCCAGCGAAGATGCACCTTATGACATATAGCGAGAGGGGATGCAAGGGGGCAGCGAGCGGTTAACCGTTTTTTATTCATAAGGGACTTTTTCTGGCAAAGTGGATGAAATAAAGGGGGAATAGGGATCATTGGCAAGGCTTTATGCATTTCCTTGTCGTAGGCTGTTTGTGCGCAGGTTGGCCCTTTGCAAGGTCGCTGGCGCGTTGGGATTTTTCAGGTGGGGCGATTTTCGACATGCTGTTAAAGCATACCATATTATATCTGCCAGCTCAGCTGCTGGGGCCATTGACGCAATTTTTGTCGGTGATTGTCTGGACCCATTGGCTGGCTCCGGCAGAATTTGGTGTGCTCATGCTGGTAACGGTGACCCACGAGCTGGTGTTTGCCGTCACCATGACCGGCTTTTCGCTTTATGCGGTGCGCCATATTCCAGACCAGGGCGATCGTGAAAAACGCCATGAGTTTTACAATACCGAGGCGGCCATGCTGGCGCTTTCCAGCCTGTTTTCGGTGTTGGCAGCATTTATATTGCTCTATGTGGTGCTCGATACACCGCCCTCAATGCTTATGCTGGGCGCAACCGTGGTGTATTTCATCACGCGTTCGGTCAATATGCATTTTGCCGATCGGGTGCGCGCTGATGAGCAGATTGGCAATTACACTTTGCTACAGACTGTCGGGCCGGTTGCGGGCTTTGTGTTGGGTATGGGGTTCATGGCCTGGTTTGAGGCCAGTCCGCGCGCCGTTATTGCCGGCTATGCGCTGGCGCAGATCATCTCCATTTTTATGGTGCTGCCGCGCATTGGCTATAGTCTTGATGCGCGCCATCCCAACAGGGCGATGATCAAGGAGAGTATCAGCTATGGTCTGCCCATTATGGCGGCGGGCTGGCTGGCCTGGTTCTCCGATCACGGTATTCGTTTCATTGTCAAATATGGCCTTGGCATTGCTTCGGTCGGCCTTTTGTCTGTGCCGTGGGGACTGGGGCGACGCAGCGCCGCCTTTACGGCCAATCTGGTCAATGCGGCGGCTTTTCCGTTGGCCGTTAAAAAAATGAAAGAGGGGTCTCGCGCCGCTGCCATGGAGCAGCTGTCGATGAACGGTGCGCTGTTATTTGGCGTGCTGGCACCAACCGTTGCCGGTATGTGGGCGATCAATGATTTGCTGGTCAAGGCGTTGATTGACGAGCGTTTTGCGGAGATAACGGTTGAGCTGTTGCCGCTGGCCGTGCTGGCGGGCGGGTTTCGTTTTTTTCGCGCCCACTATCCCGATCAGATTTTTTTGCTGGATGGCAATACCACCCAATTTCTCAAGATTGATGTGATTGAAGCGGTGAGCGTATTGATTTTTTGCAGCCTTGGACTATGGCAGTTTGGTTTGTACGGAGCCGTTGCGGGAGCAACGCTTGGCGTCTTTGTGGGAGTTGTAACCAGTTTTATCTATGCTTTTGCAGCTGGTGGATTTTATATCATGTGGGAACATTTTGCGCGCATCATAATGGCCTGTATCGCCATGGTGTTGGCGCTCCATCTGTTGACTTTTCCTGTGACCATCGTTGGATTGATTGGCGCGATCTTGATTGGCGGCACGGTCTTCACCCTCGTGCTGGCCCCGTTTTATTATCGCGAAAGCAAAGAGGTGCTGGCAAGTCTGCGGAGCTAGAGCGCTTCAGGTTTGATCTGCATCATTCTGACTGGCATTTTCGCTCGGTTTTCTGCATCAGAAATCTTGAAAATATATCGATATTCCCTGCGTTTTCTAACTGGAAATCCGAACAAAACTGCTGCGTCATCTCTGATCCATATCAAACCAGAAACGCCCTAGCCTGAATTATTCACCCGACCACGGATCATATTGAGGGCCGGGGGGGGTTGGCCGGGTTTACGGCGGTTGGATGATCAGAGTTGTGCAAACGGGCTGAAGGTTGATGTCAGGAGGGGCGAACGGCGGCTATTGCCGCTTCACTCACGGACTTTGCGCCTTGATTTTTGTCATCATCAAAGCGAGCATTTTCTGCTGCGGGAAACTGGTTGGAAAGGCCAGTCTGCTGCGCGACTTTAGCTCCATGAGCCGCACGGCGATTTTCAAAAAAGTGCAACGGATGGTTTCAAACGTCGCCGTTCGCCAGCGCGAATTTTTGGGCGCGGCGTTCCGCAGCTTGAGCAAAAGCCAGTAGGCGCCGGTGTGCAAAAACAGTCGATCTATCATAATTTCATTGCTGATTTGTACGGCTGTTTATACAGCGCTGGCATTCGCGGTCGCTGGAAACCTGTCCATTTCAGAAATTATTGCTTCGAAGGATTATGCCCTTGCAAAAGCCGCAACTCCGGTCTTTGGCGATAATGGGCTGTGGTTTATCGTTGTCATTGCAATCATAGCCACGGTATCTGGCGTATTTGCCAGTGTGTTTTCCGCCTCTCGAATGCTTGGTATGCTGATCATGATGAAGCAGGTGCCACAGATGGGCAAGCGCATCAATAATCCAGCACTCCTGTTCACCGTGCTGCTGGCCATTACCTTAACAATTCTGTTTGATCTCACACGGATAGCGGCCATTGGTGCCATTTTCTATTTGGTCATGGATATTGCAATTCATTGGGGGTTGCTTCGCTATTTACGTGGAACCCTGTCCTTTAATCCGATCATCCCTGCACTGGCTATCATTCTTGATACGGTCATCCTTGTTGCATTCATTTTGTTGAAATATGAAAGCGATCCGCTGGTTCCAGCAGCTGCGGCTATCGGTATTGTGATCGTTGTTCTTGGAGAAAAATTATTTATGAAATCACATACGAACAGCGATGGCCAGATGGATATGGACATCGATATGTAACCGCATTTGTGATTTGAAACGGGGAATTGCAAACAGGAAAATCATAGGATCTGTCTCCGCTATCTGTTGGTTTTTCATCATCATTTTATTATGCTGTCTTTGATGATGGCAGAGGTCTGGATTAACAGATATATGTGAGGCAAAGAGACGTTGCAAAAAATCATCGAATTCGTTTCCAGTATGACCGGTTATATAAGATCTCAAAAACATGCCGTTGTTCTTGATTATTTTCTGGTTTTCCTGTTCGCACTGCTGATCTTGTTCAGTGCCTTGTTTTTTTCCCCCTTCTTTAGCAAGCTCCCGGCTCATCGAAGCAGCCTTTCTGCTGATATGCCATTGCGCACCGTTGACTATATGACTGATGTTCGTCCCGTGCTCGACAAGCGCTGCGTTGTTTGCCACGCCTGTTATGATGCGCCCTGCCAGCTGAAACTTTCCTCTCTTGCAGGTATAAAAAGAGGAGCGAGCAAGATTGCTGTCTATGAGCCTGCGCGACTGAGTGCAATCAACCCAACCCGTCTTTTCGTTGATGCCGGTTCAACAGCGGAATGGCGTCGCAAAGGCTTTTTTTCTGTTACGGAACGAAACAACAAAGCGGGATTGACGCCTCGCAACAGATCCCTTTTGATGAGCATGTTGAGGCATGGACGCTCCCATCCATTTGTCGAAAGCGCCCGGCTTCCCAAAGAAGTTCCCCTTGATATAACCCGCAAACTCAGCTGTCCGTCTTCAAACGAGAACCAGATGGATGAGTATGTCAAAAAACACCTTTTGGGAGGAATGCCCTATGGCATGGCGGCTCTTCCTGAAAAAGACTATCAAATACTGTATTCATGGGCGATCGGGGGAGCCAGAGGTAAAAAGAAAATATGGAAAAGATCAAAGGCGGTTGAAAAACGCATAGAGGCCTTTGAAAAGCTTTTGAACGGGACACGCCCCAAACACAGGCTGGCCTCAAGATACCTCTATGAACATCTTTTTTTGGCCCATCTGGTTTTCAGGGACATAGCGCCAGACCGCTATTTTCGCCTTGTCCGTTCTCGTAGCCCGCATGGACAACCCGTTGACGAAATCAATAGCCGCCATCCAAGCAGCTTTCCGGGAAAACAATCCTTTTTTTACAGGCTTCGCCCCGTGGTTTCATCAATTGTTCATAAAACCCATATGGTTTTTTCGCTCGAACCATCGAGGATTGCGAGACTGGAAGACCTGTTTTTCAAGTCTGACTGGGATATCAGCAAACTCCCTGACTATGAGAAGGACACAGCTGCCAATCCATTTCAGGTTTTTGCGGCGATTCCAGCCTCAGTCCGCTATCAGTTTCTGCTGGAAAATGCCCGCTTTTTTGTTATGAATTTTATCCGTGGTCCGGCCTGTCGAGGGCAAGCAGCATTGAATGTCATTGATGATCATTTTTTTCTGGCTTTTTTGAACCCGAAACATGATTTGTCTGTGCAGGACCCCGCCTATCTGCAACGCGCCAAAAATATGATAGAGGTACCCTTGAACAGCAGTTCTCCCGTATCATTGCTTGTGCGTTGGCGAAATTATTATGCCTCTCATCGCCGCTATCTGGCTTTTCGGGAAAAGGCTTATTATAAAACGGATCCCGCTGGTAAAACGGTGTCTCTTGATAGCCTGTGGGGCGGAAATGCTTATAACAGGAATAGTTTCCTGACTGTTTTTCGGCATTTTGACAGTGCAAGTGTTGTGAATGGTTTTGTCGGCGAAATCCCCAAAACATTGCTGGTTCTCGACTATCCGGTGTTTGAACGCATGTATTATGATCTGGTTGTCAATTTTGATGTGTTTGGCAATGTGACGCACCAGTTGCTTTCACGTTTGTCCATGGACTATCTGCGTATGGAAGGAGAGGATATCGCCCTTGGCTTTTTCCCGCCAGGCAGTCGTGAAATAATTCGCAATGGCTGGTACCGGGGGGCAGGTGCTCAATTGTCCCTGTTTCTGGCACATAAGATGCCATCAAGAAAAAGAGGAACAGCTGTCGGATTCAAATCTGCTGATTATAAAGGCTATAAAAATGAGCTGATTGAGAAGGTGATGCAGCGGTTTCCCCAGCTGAACCAGAGGCCGGATTTACTCAATCGATGCAAAATGAAAAAGCAAGATACAAATCCTCCCCGCTGCCGTTGGGCGTCTGCACTTATGCCGAAAAATAATATCACTGAATTGAGAAAACTGGCAGCGCGCAGATCGGCATTCGTCCGCCAGATGCCAGACCTTGCTTTCCTGCGTGTCAAAAGGACTGACAAGAGTGGAGACAGTCGGGTGTTTTCGATCATACGCAACAAGGCGCACAGCAATGTTGCTTTCATATTTGGGGAACAGATACGGCGCAGGGTGGAAGAGGATACGCTAACCATTGTGGAGGGCTTCGTTGGCAGCTATCCGAATTTTTTCTTTGAGGTTGAGGATGAAAATATTGCTGACTTTACCGCGACACTCAGGGCTGTCAAAAGTCCAGATGCTTTCAGGCGTTTTGTCGAGCAATATGGGGTCAGAAGAACCAGCTCCCGCTTTTGGAAACTGTCGGACTGGTTTGTTGCGAAGTTTTATAGTCTTGACTCTGATGAAGCTGGACTATTCGATTTAAACCGTTATCAGAATGATTAAAAACACCACGTCACAAGGGAGCCACGAAGGGCCATGCAACAGGTTAAGATTGATATTTTTTCGGATGTTTTGTGCGTCTGGGCCTTTGGGGCTCAAGCTCGGTTTGATCAGCTGAAACGAGACTTTGGGGATCAGGTTGATTTGCATTACCGTTTCATCCCGATTTTTGCCGCCACGAAGCACAAGATCGCTAACGGTTGGAAGGATAAGCGCGGTTATCAGGGATTCAACCGTCACTTGCTGGAGGTGACGCGCTCATGGGATCATGTTTCGCTGCACTCCGATCTATGGCTGCATGAGCGACCGGCCTCCTCGAACAATACGCATTTGTTCATCAAAGCGGTGCAGCTGCTGGAACAGGCAGGGGCTTTGTCAAGGCAGCCGCAATCTGCGCATGGCGGCAGAACATTGTTCGAGGAATTCGTCCTGCAGGTGCGGATTGGTTTTTTCGAGAAAAATATCAATATTTCCCGAACGGGAGAGCTTGAAAAAATTGCTGCAAACCACGGCTTGCCTGTCGAAAAAATCAGGGAGCTGATCGAAAACGGCGAGGCCAGTGCCGCTTTGCATCTGGATATGGAGGCACGTGATCGCTTTCTGGTACCCGGTTCACCAACGCTGGTGATGAATGATGGGCGTCAGCGCCTGTATGGCAATGTCGGCTATCGGGTGATTGAGGCCAATGTCGAGGAATTGCTGGCCAATCACCAGCATGGAGAGGCCAGCTGGTGTTGAGCGGCCTCTCCACAGTTTCTGGTTTCCCTATGCCTCGACGGTGAATTGCCCCATCATGCCTGCATCCTCATGTTCAAGAATGTGGCAGTGATACATATAGGGGCGCTGCGGGTCGGCAAAGTCCTCGAATTTTGCAATCACCCGCACGGTTTCGCCGCCGCCCACTAGTACCGTGTCCTTCAGTCCGGTTTCCTGTCCACGGGGCGGCTTGCCATCACGATCCAGAATACGGAACTGGATGTCATGGATATGGAAGGGATGCGCCATGGGGGAATTGTTTGAGATTTCCCAGATTTCCGTGGCCCCCAGCTTCACCCGTTCATCAATGCGATTGATGTCCATCTCTTGCCCATTGACGGTAAAGCCGCCACCGCCGCCGCCCATCATCATGCCCATTCCCATGCCCATATCGAGCACAAAGCGACGGGTTTTGCTGGCCGAACTTTCCGCCAGAACAGGCAGTTCGACAAGGCGGCGCGGTATGGCCGGAGAGGTTTTGAGCTGCTTTGAGGGATCAATCTTCAAAATGCCAAAGCGCCGATTGTCGTCGCCCATCATGCCCATCATGCCTCCACCCATCATACCGCGCCTGCCTCCGCCTGTTGTCTTGTAGGGGTAGGTGACAAGATTGGCGGTTTGTCCATCAGCAACATCAACAATGATCTCGGCCCGTTCGCCCGGAGAGAGCAGCACGCGCTTATGCCTGACGGGGACGGGCAACAGGCTGCCATCACCGGCAATAATTTCAAAGGCGCGGTTGTCGGCAAGACCTATATTATAGGTGCGAGCATTGGAGCCATTGAGCAGGCGCAGACGCAGCTTGCTGGTTGTCGCTGTAAAGCGCGGAGCGATGGCTCCGTTGACCAGCAGCACATTGCCTTTCATGCCCATCATGCGATCATGCATGGAAGAGCTGTAGATGAGCTGGCCATTGCGGGCAAAACGCTTGTCCTGAAGCACAATGGGTATGTCATCAACACCATAGGTCGAGGGCAGATCAAGCTGGCTCGATTGTGCATCCCTGACGATCATGGCTCCCGCCATACCCATATAGGCGTGTAACCCCGTCTTGTGCAAAAGATGCGGATGATACCAGAACATACTGGCTTTTTGCATGATCTTGAAGGTCGGCGACCATGTCTCGCCCGGTTCGACGATCTGATGCGGGCCACCATCGGCTTTGGCCGGAATATGCAGGCGGTGCCAGTGCAGGGTGGTGGGTTCGCCAATCTTGTTGGTGACGCGCATTTGCACCTGCTCGCCATCATTGAGCGCAAGGGTTGGGCCAAGATAGGCTCCGTTGACGCCAAGCGTTGGTGTCTTGGAACCGGGCAGGAAGGCGGATTGTCCCCGTTGCAGGGCGAGATCAAAAATGCGCACGCCTTTTTCCATACGGCCCTTGTCAAGCGGGGGGATGGGTAGTTTGGCCGGATTGCGGGCAAAAGCCACCGCGCGATTGTTGTTATAGGAGCGCATGCCTGTGCCAAGAGCTGTGAGGGCGACACCGGCACCAAGGCCAGTGAGAAGGGTCCGTCTGGTAATCATGATCTTAGCCTTTTAGTAAATATTTATTGTTGCAGGTTTTTTTTGCTCTGCGCATATTCATAGCGATCAATATCGCCGCGTGCATAGCGCTCCTTGAGCAGCTCAAGGGGAGAGCGTTCGAGCGGTCCAGGCTGGTTTGACCGGCCGCCAATCCGAGTAATGAGGGCTATAAACAGATAAAGCACAAGCGCCCAGAAGCCAATCATGATGACTGGCCCCAAAAACATGCCAAAGCCCCAGAAGCCACCAAAGCCATCCATAAATGTATTGAAGTTCATCATTGTTGTTCCTCCTTGTGCGAGCGGCAAATCCATTCGACAAATGAAACATAGTCCTTCCAGTAACTGGAACTTCAAGCTTTTAGCTGTTTTGTATTTTCACAAATGCGTGAGGAAGGCTTTTGGCTTTAGACGGGTACAAAAAACAGGCACGATAGAGTAGCCATTATATAGGGAAGATCATGACAGGAAGGTTTGATGATGACTGAAATGACCAAAGGTGCAGACGGGTTTCGTAATGGCAGTTGGCTGCGGTTTTTGCACCGCTATCTGCTGGCGAGTTTTTTTACTGCATATGGTGTGGGAGTTTGCGCAGATACCGCTTTTCTGACCAGTTTACCGTTGGGTGGTTTTATGAATTTTGATTTGATTGAAAGGATAAAAAAATTAGAACCAAATATTCATTCAATCTGGCCTCTTTATCGACCATCATCATGATCTTTTCTATAGGTGGACCTGCGCAGGCAGCTTCCTATTCACATCATGGTTATTCTGCCGGTCATGGCCATCGTTCGCATTGATCTTCTTTGCTTTTTGTCCAGGTTCGCAAGTGAACAAGGCGTGGATGTCAGACTGTATCCAGTCAGTATGTCCCCGTTTCAACTCCCAAACGCAACATTCCATCAGCCAACAGAATGTTGCGTTTGGGAGTTGAAACGGGGTGAGCATTATCGGCGTCTGGTGCAGCGTGGTAGAATTTAAGTTCCTCCCCCTATTTGTAACAAAAAAAAAGACGACACGTTTTCGCACCGCCCCGGACTATGTCCTTCACGCCAGAAGGCTTCCCAGCCTGAAACGCGACTCCATCCTACCATATATCATGTTCTTCCCCCAATATCCTAACTGGGCTGGCACAGCCCCTATGCAACGGCGCGTTCACGCACAGTTTTCAGTAGATTGACCAAGGCTTTGACATCCGCCAACGGGAACACACCGTTGATGCCCTGATCGTCCAGATCGGTGAAGGGGCTTTCATAGAGGCGCGCGGGCTCCATCACGCCGCGCTCGGTGAGATGGTTGATGATGAGGTCAACGAATTCGATCTGATTGGCCGATAGTGTCCGGCCATTCATGAACTCGCCCAGGGCGTGCTTGGCCGCCTCTCGGTCGAGGCCGATGAGGGAGCGAATGAACAGACCCAGACCGCCATCGGCACGAATTTTTTCAAGCTCTTGCGTACTGGTGACATCCTCATCGACGAAGATACGCTCCAACTGCTCAAGGTCCTGCGGCGTCAACTGCTCATTACGTTTGAGTTTCTGGATGGTGATGTGATCGCGATGCCGGACCAAAAAGTGCTGCACCTTCATCTCAAACCGCACCTTGTCCGTGCCTGATCCGATATCCGGCAAATCGACGGTTGAGCCTGCCCCGATCTCATCTTCAAAATCCGTGTAGACGATTTTGCGCGCTGACGGTTCAATCAGCTTCACGAGGTCGCGCAGGCGGCGACGCAATGTCTCCAGAATTGGCGGATTGATATCCTGCCAATATTCATCCGTTTGCACTTCCAGGATCAGCGTCATTTGTGCTTTCACCATGGGAACATTGCCCAGCTCTTCCAGCTTTGAGGCAACGCTCATGATGCGTTCTTTTATCTTCACAAAGGCGGGATCGGCCCGCAGCATGGCCAGTTGCGCGCTCAGAACCATATAGTCGAACTGTTTGGCGGCGATGTCGTCATCTTCCAAGGCGCTTGGCAAGCCAGCCACATGTTCCGCCAGATCGGCACGCGCCGTATTATCCAATTCTTTCCAGGCATCGCGCTCCTGAAATTTCTCCACATAAAGCCGTTTCGGGCGGACGATGAAATTATCAAGGCTCATGCCGGAGACTTCTTCGAACAGGCGCTCAGTAAGCCCTCCGCGCAGTTTGCCCAAGCCTTCGCTCGATTGGTCTTGTTCCATTCCGTCAATTTCACCCATCAGTTCGACGCGGGAGATAAACAGCTTTTCACCGAGCGAGGCTCCGACCGCGCCCTCTGTCATCTTCGGGTTCTGATTGAAAAACTCGAAATTCTGGCAGAAGTCGAAAACCAGGAATTTATCCTTGTCCCGGCCAGGGCCGAACAGGTCTGGCCGCAGGCGCGTGCCGCGCCCAATCATCTGCCAGAATTTGGTTTTGGAACGTACAATCTTGAAGAACACCAGATTGACGACTTCGGGAATATCGATGCCGGTGTCGAGCATATCCACCGAGATGGCGATTTGCGGCGCTTTGGCGGGATCGGAAAAATCGTCAATCAGCGATTGCGCATATTCGGTCTTGAAATCGATCACGCGGGCAAAATGGCCTTTGAGATGCGGATAGTTGGCATCAAACCGATCCTGAATGAAGACCGCGTGCTTGTGGTTCTTGGCGAAGACGATGGTTTTGCCGAGCCGGTCACCTTCATCGACTTTGATGCCGTGCGTCATGACATGCTCAAGCACCTTGTCCACGGTATCCTTGTTGAACAGCCACTTGTTGACCGCCGACGCATCCACGCGGTCGGGAATTTCATCCCCGTCTTCTGTCCAGTCGAGCGCGTCCCATTCTTCTTTTTCTTCTTCGGAGAGGTCGTCATAGTTGATGCCCTCGCGCTGAAACTTGAGCGGCACGGACACCGCTTGCGGCGGCACCAGAAATTTATCATCCACAGCCTGGTCGAGATCGTAGCTGTCGGTCGGCACGCCTGCTTCCAGCTCGAACAACCCATATGTGTCGCGGTCAATTTCATCGCGCGGCGTCGCCGTCAGCCCAACCAACAGGCTGTCGAAATAATCAAAAATTGCCTTATATTTGCGATAGACGGAGCGATGCGCCTCATCGATGACAATGAGATCGAAATGTCCGGAGCCAAAGCGGCGCACGCCGTTTTGCACGTCGTCAATCAGCCCGACCATGGTCGGGTAGGTTGAGACATAGACGCGCCCCTCGGTTCTTTTTTCGGTGATAAGATTAACCGGTGCGACATGAGGCAGATGGGTTTTGAAGGCACCGACGGCCTGATTGACGAGCGCCACGCGGTCGGCCAGGAACAGAGCCCGCTTCACCCAACCGGCGCGCATCAACTGGTCAATGAGGGCGATGACCGTGCGCGTCTTGCCCGAGCCCGTGGCCATGACCAACAGGGCCTTGCGCAGATGATCCTTTTCAAAGGCTTCGCCGATGCGGCGAATGGCGCGGGTCTGGTAGTAGCGCCCGGCAATGTCCTTGTCGATGTCGATGCTGGCGAGAGCCTTGCGTGTGGCGTGGCGCTGATGCGCCAGTTCCAGCTCGTCCTTTTTTAAGAACCCCTGTACGGCGCGCGGCGGGTAGCTGGCATCATCCCAGAACCAATGTTCATAGCCATTGGTGTAAAAGATCAACGGGCGTCGGCCATATTGCCGCTCCAGGCAATCGGCATAGAGCTTGGCCTGTTGCTGCCCTTCGCGTGCATCGCGGCGGGTGCGCTTGGCCTCGACAACGGCCAGCGGTTTGCCGTCATCACCCCAGAGCACGTAATCGACAAAACCTTCGCCCGTATTGTTGGGCATACCGGTGACGGGAAATTCCCGGTCGCGGGGCTGGTTGAGCGGCCAACCGGCTTCATGCAGCAGAAGATCAATGAAGGCGTCGCGGGTCTCGGCTTCGTTATAGTCATGGGCATCGGGCGTCGCCTGATTGGCGGCCTTGATCTGCGCAATCTCGGCCCGGAGTTTGTTCAGTTCCACGTCGAGCTTGTCGCGTTCTTCTTCGGACTGCGCTTTCGCGGCCTCGGCGGCCTCTTGTGATTTTTTCTTCTCTACGAACCGCTTGGCGATTTCCTGCAATTTGGCTAGTGTTGTGGCTTCCACGGCCTGCGTCTTGGGCAGGGCATCCGGGGTAAATTGCAGACCGGCTTCGGGTTTATCGCGCCGCGCATAGGTGCGCACCAGCCAATAGGAGAAATGGAACAGTTCGCGAATGGCCGTGGTCGCCGTTTGTGGCGCAACAACGCGACCGTCATGGACGGCGCGGTTGCCGAGGTCCTTGATGATCTTGGCCTTGGTGACGAGACCGTTGCCGACCAGATCGCGGAATGTCGGCTCGAATATCAGGGCAGACAGCGCCGTATCATAGGGCGAGCGCAGAGACTTGTCGGAACGGTACATCCATTTGACCGCCGTCTCCAGAGCCAGCCGCGCATAAAAGCAGGCGGCGCGCGGATCGTTCAGCGCCAGTTCCTCGGCCCGCTTGGCATGGGCAAAGACGGGGGCGAATTCGGATTGCAGGAAGACGAATTGTGACACAGCTACAGCTCCCCCCTGAAGGCACGTTGTTGCAGGGCGGCGAAGAGCGATTCATCACTTGCTAAAGCACTCGATGTATTTTCACTTAATTCATTAAGTTCGGAAATAACCCGAACAAAACTTCTTTGCTTCTCAATTGGTGGGATCATAAGTGACAGTTTTTTTAGTTTCTGGCCGGTAAGGTGGGCGATTGTGGCGGAAGATACTGAGTCAATTAACATCCCAAGTGTGGCAGCTAGGTAGATCCAATGGGCAACGTATTCCGGCAATGCTAACGTTGTATCAAATCGCGCCCTATGCAATGCTTTTTGATAGTAGATTTCCGTTTCAGCGTCATTCCAAATTGCGCAACGCCCAGGTTCTCCACCTTCGCATATCAGCAAATCGTCTGGCATCACACGAAACCTATCAAACTCACTTTCGAAAAAATCCATTTCAGATACATCGTGCAGATCAAAACTGAACCACCTGACATTAGCATTTCGTAGATAGGGTAGGCTTTTATCTCCTCGAACCTTCCCTCTATCAAGCATCTTTCCGAGCTTTATTTCTCCAAGATCGCCAAATTGGAAAATTTTATATTGATGAGGGTTTGTTCTCGGATCACCAAACATGTCATAGAAGATGGACTGGCCGAGTGACCCAAGTTTGTCGAGGGCGCGTTTGCGCAGGCGGCGCAGGGCATCGGCCTGATCCAGGATCAAAGCTATCCGCTTTTGCTCCGCCAGCGGCGGCAGCGGGATTTTGAGTTCTTCAAGAAATACTTTTGGTACTCGTCGTTGCCCAGCACTGCCGGTCATTCGCTGCTCACCAGCATACCGAACACGATCTTGCCGCAAATAATAAGTAAGGTATTTCGGATCAATTTCGTCTTGGTCGCATCGAACAACATGAAATTCGGTTGAGCCGAAGGCGTGTTGTGTGCTCACATTTGCTAACGCAATCTTGTTGTTTTCGTAGCAAGGGGTGATCTTTGCGAGCAGCACATCGTTATTCTTGAATGCAGTAAAGCCTTTTGCCACATGCTCATAGCAACGACGCTCTTGAACCGAAACTATACCTTGTTCGGAAACGGAAGCCATCGGCACAAAATCAAATTCCTCATCTGGAGGAAGTGTACCAGCTTTTGGTCCTTTAGGGTTAATCTCGGATACCTGATTGAGCGCTACCATCCTCATCCCAGCATGCCCTCCAGCTTGGTCAGACCGTTGGAAATTTCGGTCTCTATTTCGCGCAGCTCCCTGATGATCTCGGTTGGGGCGGGATAGTCTATCTCCTCATGCTCAACTTCTTTGTAGCGGTTGAGTGACAAATCATAGGAACCCGTGGCCGCGATGTCGTCCTTTGAGACGCAAAAGCTTTGCGCCGTGCGCAGGCGATCCTGCTCCTCGCCATCGCGCTGCTGCCACCGCGCCAAAATGTCGGGTAGATTGTTCTTGTCATGCTCATCATCGGCAAGTGCCTCGGCGGGCACTGGCCCCAGCTTTTCAGACGGCAATAATTCATTGCGCTTGTCATCGAGCGAATAGCCATCGGCCAGCAACTCATAAAACCAGACATTGTCCGTGCCGCCAACGCCGGTCTTGGTGAACAGTAAGATGGCGGTCGAAACACCCGCATAGGGACGGAATACGCCCGAGGGCAATTTGATCACCGCGTCGAGCTTGTGATCCTCCACCAGCATGCGGCGCAGCTCTTTGTGGGCTTTGGAGGAGCCGAACAGTACACCGTCGGGGACAATCACCGCCGCCCGCCCGCCGGTCTTGAGCAATCGCAAAAACAACGCCAGAAACAGCAACTCGGTCTTTTTGGTTTTGACAACGCGCTGCAAATCCTTGGCGGTGGATTCATAGTCGAGCGATCCGGCAAAGGGCGGATTGGCCAGCACCAGCGAATAGCGCCCGGCGTCCCCCATCTGATCCTCTGCCAGACTATCGCGGTAAGAGATATCCGGGTTCTCAACGCCATGCAGGGTCATGTTCATGGCACCAATGCGCAGCATGGTCGGATCGAAATCAAAGCCGTGAAACAGCTTTTCATGGAAATGGGCGCGCCGAGCCTTGTTGTGGAAGAGTTTTGGATGATGGTCGCGCAGATAATCCCCTGCCGCCACCAGAAAGCCGCAAGTGCCTGCCGCCGGGTCGCAGATCACATCATCGGGCGTCGGCTGGGTCAGCTCGACCATCAGGCCGATGATATGGCGCGGTGTGCGGAACTGGCCGTTCTGTCCGGCACTGGCGATCTTGCCGAGCATATATTCATAAAGATCGCCCTTGGTGTCGCGGTCCTCCATGGGGATTTTGTCGAGCATCTCGACCGTTCTGGCGAGCAATCCCGCATTGGAAAAGCCAAGCCGCGCATCCTTCATATGGATACCGTAGCTTGATCCTTCTTCGCCCATGTTGCGCAGGAAGGGGAAGACGTGTTCGTCCACCACGGCCATCATATCGCGTGGCTCGAAATTCTTGAAGCGCGACCATCTCATATCGGCATAGGCGCGGCCTTTGTCGTCCTTGCCTTGCGGGAAAATGCGCCGCTCGATCTTGGTGCCCAGCGTTTCGGCTTTGTTTTCTTCCAGGGTCTGCAAGTCATCGAGCCGCTTGATGAACAGCAGATAGGTGATCTGTTCGATCACGCTGAGCGGATTGGAGACGCCCCCCGACCAGAAGGCATTCCATATCTGGTCAACCTGATTGCGTATTTCCCCCGTCAGCATAAAGCCCCCGCCTTCTCATTCTCGTTGTTGCCGTCAGGGCCTAGACCCTCCAAAATCGATTCTTGGGGCAGTTTATTTTGGTCCCTTGCCAACCCGCTTTGGTTGGCTCAACGTGGCCGGTTCAAGCAGTTTCAAACGCTCAAATTCTTCCACTGACAGCACAACCACCACTGGCCGACCATGTTTTTCGACGGTGACGGGCTCAAGGCGCGCCATGTCAATCAGGTGGCCAAAGCCGTTCTTTGCCTCCCGTGCCGCAATGCTTTTCATCACACGACTCCCACATCTTCCGGTTAGAGCCATAATGGCCATTTTATGCCTGCTGATCAAGTGCGTGATGATTGTTTCAACAGCTTCCCCATCCCTCTCCTTTGCCTCATCCCGTGCCAGGCTTTGAACCCGCCGTGGCTTTGCTCAAAATCCCTGACCCATAACCGTAAAACCCGCGCCAAGACATCTTCCGCACCACTCGGACAAGTCCGACCGTGAAGAGTCAGCTTGGTTTTAGAACATGGATCGGACGGGATCGCATCAGCCGCGGCGGCTCAAAGCTGTCAACAAACTCAAAGGAGAAAAACAATGAGTAACCTATCGAAAAAACCAACCCATCGCGCCTATGCCGTCAAAGGAAACGGCGACAAGTCCCACTGGAGAGAAATCGGAGCGCTGTGGGCTCATAAAGACGGCAAGGGGTTTAATCTGAAACTCGATCTTCTCCCAATCGACGGCAGCGACATCGCCATCCGTTTGATCGAGACGAAATCAGCCACCGATCCGGCTACAACGCAGGAAGGTGCGCAATGAGCGCGCCTTCTCAAAACCGGCCCGGTTCGCGCAAAGCCTACCGGGTCGCCCTTATCGGATATTTCCGCGAGGAATGCACCGTCTTGGCCCGTAATGAAGAGGAAGCCGAAGAACTGGCCTGCAATATCGGAGATTGGGAGATCGTCTATCAGGAAGGCGACTACACTGAAGTTGAATTGGTCGAAATCGAGACCGGAAAGGCAGGTGCGTGATGCCGGTATCTACGAAACAATCGTCCACGATTGTTTTTCTGCTGAATTACGCCGGATTTTAGGATGGTGACTACAAAGGTATTCTACTCGTGCTTCCGGAAGTTTTACATCGGAGGCGATAGCCTCCGTTGAGCGGTAAGTATGAGATGTATTCTCCTGAGAGTTTTGAAGGAACTTATATATTTTATTACCGGAGAATTTGTCTCGCACAATTTTTACGCCCCATCCAGAGACACCGATGACTAAGCCGCCAGCAATTGCCGCGCCAAGCTGATTATTTTGCACAAAGTTCGAAAATATTTCCAATGCCATGCTTGCAGTATCCATTTGCCATCTGTCCTTCATAAGGCGGTAGCCCGTTCAATATTATCTGTGTCACCGCCATAGGGTCCACTTACATTAACGCATGACAATTGCACTTCTGCAAACCTTCGTGTTGTTATACAAGACGTTTTTTGCTCACCCCTGCGGGGACGGGCTTTCGTACACCGAGCCAGCGTAGATGCGGTCTCGTCCCTTCGGGCGTCCATCCCTTTCGGGGCCTGGCTTCGCAGTTTTGTAGTTCTCATTTGCAGGGGCTATCAGGCTTTTACGGTCAGCAGCCGGTTGCGATCAATTCTGCGGGCAAATCACGTCTTCTCTCTTTCTCCCATGTTTTTCCCCTTCAATCGTGACGCTTGTTTATGGCAGGGCGCGCCGTTCGATCAACAGCCTCCCGCACCACCTCGCTGCGCTCGCCGTGTCGGCTGTTCCCCTTCGGTGATCGAACGGCTCAACCGCCCTGCCTTTCCTGTCAGCGTCATTGAAGAAAAAAACAAACAGGAGATTTATCATGACTACTTTATTTGCCCAGCCTTACGATATTTCAGCAACCGGATTTTACTTCCAAAGCGCCGAAGATTATGCCGAGAAATCCGCCAAACTGACAACTGATTACGGATAACCAGTTGAGGAATTTGAAATTCAGTTCATCGACGGTGAAGACATTGACGCCGAGCTCGCTAAGGCCTGGTCGATCCATCAAGGTAATATAGCCGCTTTTTACGACGCTATTGACGATTGGGACGAACAGCAGAAAATCATTTTCATCATTGCCGTTGGCGAATGTGCCTATTCCTTCAATCCAGCAACGGATCATCCCGACGATTTCGATGTCGATCTTTATGAAATGGACGAGATGACCGATCTTGCCGAGCATTTTGTCGATGAAGGACTTTATGGTCCTATTCCTGAAAGCCTCATCTATTACATTGATACGCACGCGATTGCGCGCGATCTGTCCGTTGATTATTGCCAAACAACCATTGCCGGAAAGCGCCTGATTTATGCCTGCCGATAGGCGGGCTTTTCAGCGACAGGGTTTATTCTGGCACCAAAAAAGTCGCGATATCGTTGCGATATTGCCAAAACAACATTTTGTAATAGATACAAGCGGCTTTATCTGGTGCGACATCGAAAATATCGGCGAATTTTCTAAATTGTAAATCCGAATGCATATTTGGATCCATCCATGGCAACACTTCGCGAACGGCTGCGCAGCGCTCTTTTTTTGCGTGAATGTCGTTGTGAAAAACCCCAAGCACACCTTCATAGGCATCATAAACCGCCGTCAGCAAATTCATTTCAATTGCGTTTAACTCAAACACGCCCTCTTCATCTTCGTTCAACTTGAACCAGTCATACCCAATGAAATAGTCAACGCCGCGCTCATCCCCTTTCTTGACATACTGGCTCACGACCATCTTGAGTTCTTCAATTGCATCCATAGCCTTCTATCCTTCTCTTTTTTGCAATGAACATATCGACAACGCGATATGCCAAAAAATTGTCGACGGGATTTTTCACCAACTTATCGATGATAATCAGCCGCTGTAACACGGCATATTGCTTACCCATGACTGGGATCGGCTTCATGCAGATGCCTGAACGCCTTGTGTTCGTAATAGGCGACACGGTCGAGCTGCATTGGCCGCTGTCCGGACAGCACGACAAGCTGGTTATTGTTGTGACTGGCGAAAAAACGCTCGATCTCATCAGGCTGCATCAAGGGCGAATTCATCCGTGCTGTGCTGATACCCGATCAATGTGGCCGCCGGAGCGGTCCCGGGCAATCAGAACCGGGATTTGTTCCCTGGAGAGGCCAGCTTTTTGAGCCTTGGTCCCTCGTTTTTTGGCGGCTCTTGGTAAGCTCCTCTGGCCCTTAAAA
>JAKIUO010000038.1 GCA_021647535.1 Hyphomicrobiaceae bacterium | reverse complement strand
CCGCTGGTCCATCTGATGTTCGCAAATTTAAAAGAATGGGCCAAAGGCACCTATCACGGTTTGCGCCCCAAGCATCTGCAATCCTATCTCGACGAGTATGTTTTCCGTTCCAACCGCCGCCATAACAGGCCGTCAGCTTTTAAAACCTTGCTGCAGCTCGCAACCAGCTGTCAGCCCGTAACCTACAAAATGTTGATAGCGCCGGAAGCAGGGGGATAAGCATTATGAGGGATCCAGCCAAAGGGCCAAGCTCTTAAAAAACTCATTTTGAAACAGGGGTTTGGGGACAAGTCCCCAATGCCATCTGCAAAGAATGCCTGTCTGGCGAAGACAAGCCGCACAGCGGCTTTTGAGGCAATGCAATGAGTTGAGATACGGGGCCGCTGGTATGGCTTGAATGATGACGCCGCCTTACGACCAAAACCTTATTTTTTGACGTTGGCTGTAAAGGGAATTTTTTTATAATCGCCAGGGACCGCATATAAAGTCGGATCGCTGGTGTGAAGCTTGATATTATGAAGCTCTTTTACCAACCCGCTATCTCCGCGCTCCATGACAGGATAGCCCAGATCGGGCGCAAACAGCATATAGCTGTTCTGGTGCACCCTGCCCGCTCTGCTGAAGGTCATCTTCCATCTTTCAACAGAGCGTCCTTCAAAGGTGATCACGCCGTTCATATGGGCTTCCATCTTGTTACCATCTGGATAAATCAACTGAACAAACATATGGCGAGAGGGGTCCCACAAAGACTTGATCTCCCCTTTACCCTTCAGGCTACCGACAATCCAACGCTCAAGAACAGCCTTGCCAGACTTGAGCAGACCGACCTTGCGACATAAAAAATTTGCCCTTTGCACGCACGGCACTTTTGAGCGGCGCCCCCGAAAGATCGGCAGCGGTTCTGATTTTATCTCAAAATAAGTTTTTGTCTTTGGAAACAAAAGGCGAAAAATTCCCTTGGCGGGCTCAATGATCTGGATGACGCTTTGCTTGTTCTCCATGAACTCAAAGCGCGTACCAAGTTCGCTGACATAAAGCTTGCCCCGGCGCACCTCTCGCCCTGGCACGACCTGCACAGCATCCGCTACAAAAGAAGACAGTCCGGCAAGGACATCTGTTGAGAAAAAACAGAAAGCCAGAAGAGACAATATGAAAGAGGTTCGTTTCATCAGTGCCATTCTCAACTGGTTCACAAAAAGGGGAGTAAAGCAAAAAAAATGGTGGTGGGATGTTCACCATCCCACCACCATGATTGTTAGTCAACAGCTATTTAGTTGACTTTCTTAGGTGCAGGTGCGGGAGCAACCGGTGCAGGTGCTGCTGGAGCACGATAGCCGTAACCACCGCCATAACCATAAGGGGCGCGATAGCCGTAAGGGGCACGATAGCCGCCATTATAGCCGTTATAGCCATTGCCATAACCGTTGCCACCACCATAGCCATTATAGCCGTTGTAGCCCTGGGCATTGCCACGCATATTGGAGTTGCCTGAGAAGCCGAAGTTGAAATTACCGGAACCAGAGCCAGAACCATTACCGGCTCCATAGCCGTTGCCGGCTCCATAGCCATTTCCATTACCCCAGCCGTTGCCATTGCCCCAGCCATTATTATTGTAGCCATTATTATTTCCAAATGGACCCCAATTGTTTCCGCCAAAGTTTCCTGGACCATTCCAGTTACCACCTGGCCACCAACCGGCGTCGGCTGTGTTCATAGGGAAGGCAGCTGCGCCCATGCCAAGCATGGCTACAATAGCAGCGCTTGTCAGAAGTTTCTTCATAATAGCTCTCCACATATTCCCTCTGCTGAATATAGTTTTCGTTCGGAGAGGGGGTGCCGAACGATCCCTGATGGCCAACTTTAACTTGCTGGCGAATTTCATATTTACTGCCGGACCGCCCATCATCACCAGCATTGATAGCGCCCCTGCGCTATGCTCTGTTGCCCTGCCCCAAAAAGACCGGGCTGGTATCGACATGGCCACATCACGCTTTATGGCCGTGGCGATCCGTATCCAAACAGACCCGGATTCTGATAATATCGCCCCAAGCCACCACCGGTAAAGGGTGGTACTCCAAGTGGCAAAGCAGCTCCCGGATAGGGGGAAACCGAACCCTGCTCAGGCAGTGGGGCCGGAACAGGTGGCGGCAGAATATTTGGAAAGGCTACATCTGGCAGCTGGCGCAGATGATGCTTTTTCTGCCTGAACAATTTTTGTTGGCGCTGTCTTTGCCTTGCCCGCCCCCCCAATGGGGGAAAGGCCCCATAGAACTTGCCGCCAAATTGAATTCCTCCTTGCGATGGCTTTATTATTCTGAAGGATGGCGTTCCTTCAAAACGGCCATTTGCTGGCGGAAACGCTCCAAACCTTGGAGCCGCTCTCGATTTTCCAGCCTTTTTAGGCTGTGGACCGGCATAACCAAAAAACGCGTCTCGTGCTGTCTTTCCTGGCGCGACCTGCCATGTCCGTTCCTGACTGGCAACGCCTGTACCCTTTAAAAACGCAGAACCAGAACGCGTTTTTGGTACTATGGTTTCACCTGATCCATAGCCTGATTTCCGGTTCTCTTGCGATGTCGAGGGAAACGCCCCCCAAGCCCGCTTTGAACCATCAAAGCCCCCTCTATTATTTAGAGTATAATTGGACGGAACCCCTTGATCTGGATCATCCATTCTCCAAGGATTGTCCTCGCTTGCCACCAATCCTTCACTTCCCAAAAAAAGGATCATTATGATTGCCGACAATATAACTCCAAAAGATGACATTCAATCCTTCTACTTTCCGTTTCCTCCACTTGTCACCACACCGCTCCACCAAGGAGCGGATTTGGTTGACTTACTCTGTTTGCCAGGCACCTTTTTGTCAGAAGAACCCGGTTTCTGACTGTCAGTTGTTGTAGTTTTGGCCCTATTTACGGAACCAGCCTCACCTGCAGAACCGGCGGCTTTGCCAGACACAACGGGCAGAGCTGGCGCTGCTGGCTTGCCCTTTGCTGCCCCCTGCCCCATCCAGGGGGGAGGAGACGGCATATTGGTTGTAGAAGGCTGTGCGCCCTTTGCCCCCTTTGCGGCATTGGCAGCACCGGCTGCTGGCTTACTCACGGCCTGACCTGCTTTGGCGTTTTTGCCTTTCGACAAGCCTAAATTTTTCTTCACCCATTCCGGCATTTTAGGGGGTTTCGCCCATTCTGGTATTTTGGGAGTTTTGGCCCATTCTGGCATCTGACGGTTCTTCATCCACTCAGGCATTTGTGGGCGATTCTTGGCCCACTCCGGCATCTGGCGGTTCTTCATCCACTCAGGCATCTGTGGACGCTTCTTGGCCCACTCCGGCATCTGGCGGTTCTTCATCCACTCAGGCATCTGTGGACGCTTCTTGGTCCACTCCGGCATTTGGCGGTTCTTCATCCACTCAGGCATATGCGGGCGACGCTTGGCCCATTCCGGCATCTGGCGGTTCTTCATCCACGCAGGCATTTGTGGTTTTTTAAATCTCCAACCGGGCTGGTTGCCGGGCGCTGAGGGGTGTGGCATGGCCTGCATGGGCGGACGCTGCATCTGTCCACCATATTGCGGACCTCGATTGCCGTAAACGCCAGGGCCTCGTTGCTGTTGCTGCATCATTGGCCCACCTTGTTGGGGCCTTTGATACTGGTTGCCTCTCATCCACGGGGGAGTCGGACGCCCCTGCATACGCGGATCACGTCGCATAGTCGGACGAGCACCAGCTGACGGCTTCCATCCTTGTGGTGGAGCCTGGCGCTGAACCTGCCTTTGGGGAGCAGCGGCCGGGGCTGTATTGGCAGCTGGTGCCGGTGCACGGGCTCCCTTGTGCATGGTCTGCGGCTGTCCAGCAGGGGCGTTTTTATCTGCACGACCTGGCCATTTCAGCCAGCCGGGCATCCATCTGCGACCTGTCTGCTGTTGGGCAGAAGGCTGATTCCTGTCTTGATTGGTGTTTGCTTTGCCTGCGGTTACCGCCACGGCTTCTCTGCCGATTGGGGCGCCTTTTGGCTTAACCATTTTAGGTATTGCAACGGGAGCAGGCGCTATCACTACGGGTGCTTTGGGCGCACTGATTGCGGGCGCTGCCGGGGCTGCATTTCGCTGGGGAGCTCTGTAGGGATTATACCTGTTACCGCCAAAACCTTGTCTATACTGGCCTTGAGGGCTGCCTTGAGCAGCTCTTGGCGCAGCCCCGGGATAAACGCCCTGACCGGGGCCATACCCAGCCGGTCCACGAGGACCGTAATAGCCGTTCTGAGAACCACGAGCGGCTCCATTACCAGCCCCTTGCCCCCTCGGCCTTCCATAACCATAGCTGCCACGAGGGCCATATTGCTGGGCATTATTATTACCATTATGAGATCCACGAACAGCCGGACGACCGGATGCGACGGCACCTGATGCCGTGCCCACGGATGGTTCAACTTTTTGATCTGCTGCCACGCCAACACCGCCCACAAGCAGATAAAGCGCCGCAACCGAAGCTGTAGACATCAATTTTACGCCAAACACACGCCTCTTCATAATACACTCCCTGTATAGGTATAGTTTATAAAAAACGACCTATCTAACATTATTCGCAAGGTTTTCTTTGTGAAATACATATTATTCAACACATCAAAAACCAACACAGTTGTAACTTACTACTCTTATCACAGTTCCTTACATTCATTTACGTGAATATAAGTTCTAATTTTCGCACTGCCAAATTATCGCACTGATAGAGTTCGGAATAGAACTTGCCCGACACCGGGGCCCCTAAAGGTCACTTATTCTTATTCTTATTCTTTTCCTCTTCCTTTTTCATCAGCTTGCGCGCTTGTCCAATCCAGTCTTCACGCTCAATCCGACCGGCAAGGTCAATGGTTTCATTTTCAGCTTCAGCGATCAGTCCGACATCAAGTTCTGAAAGCTGGGAAAACGTCATTATACCTTGTTTGTTCAGTGCTCTTTCAAGCTTTGGCCCGATCCCGTTGACCTCTTTCAGGTCATCATGGGGAAGCTCTCCATTGCCTTCAATCACACCGTTCTTTTCTATATTTGATTGGTCTGCCTTGGTTTTTAAAGACTTGACTTTCTTCTTTTCCCCGGCAGTAACGCCATTTTTATCGGCTTTAGAGCTCTTGGCGATTTGATCCTTGCCATTCCCCTTGCCGTTGCTTTTTAATTTTTCTTTAGCCTTGTTTTTGTTGACTTTATCGGCTTTCAGTTTTTCTTTAGCCGCCTTTTTAGCTTCTTTTTGGGCTTTCTTTGCTTTTTTGGCTTTTTTCTTTGCAGATTTTTGAGCCTTATTCTCAGCTTCGTCCAAAGCCCGTTCAACCGAGCGGGTCGCCGTTTCGCTTTCCTCGATGATCTCTTCATCAATCGCACTTTTTACGAGCTTGCCGGGACGTCCCTCTTGTGAAGCAACGACCGTTGCCGGTGTGCCAAATGCACCCGCCGCAGAGCGACCAGAAGCAACGCCCTGTCCCCCTCTGCTGTCGCTTTTCGCACTGCCAAACTGGATCAGTTGCGCCAAAAATTGCCAGATCATATAGGGAATGGCCACTATATTTTCGAGTGGATGCCCCATGCCCTTGCCAACCGCAACAAACAAAGCACTGATCGTTGTCAAAATCCCTGCACCAGCGGCCTTGCCGGAGGATTTACCCGAGGCTCCGCTGCCGCCCATAACAGCAGCGCCACCACCGGCTTCCACAGCCAGCGCATCGGCCACACGAGCGTCCACAGCATCTGCTGGCAATTCATACGCACCTGGTGCCTTGACACAGGCCAGCGGAATAATGAACAGCGTCAAGACGGTCGAGACCATGGCTCCGAACATCAGCGAAATTGCCATGCCCTGGAATATCGGGTCATGGATAATGCTGAAGGCCCCGGCGATCATCGTCAGCTGGGTAATCAAAATCGGTCTCGTTCTGGTGACCACAGCCTGAATAACAGCTTCACGCAAGGGCACGCCCTTTTCAACCTGATGCTTGGAAAAATCGACCAGCAAAATCGAGTTACGCACGATAATGCCCGCCAAAGCAATCCAGCCAATCATCGAGGTCGCGGTAAATTCGGCCCCCAGCAACCAATGCCCTGGTATGATCCCGATCAGGGTCAGCGGAATAGGTGCCATGATGATGCCCGGCAGACGGTAATTGCCAAATTCCATAACCACCAGCATATAGATCAGGATCAGCGCCACCATAAAGGCACCGCCCATATCGCGGAAGGTTTCAAAGGTCACGGTCCACTCACCGCCCCACTCATAATTGGACTGAAAACTATTGGCCGGAGGACCAAAATAACCCGGCCACAAGCCTTCTTTATTTCCCGGCGGCACATAATCCTTAAGATATTTCTGCACTTCAAGCATACCATAGATAGGGGCGGCCAATCCGGTCACAACACCGGTCATTTCGCCGGTGACATATTCTACATTACGCAGATCCTTGTGGAAGATGACCCGGTCTTGTGGCTGCTTTTCAAAACGACCCAGTGCTGCGAGGGGAATCATTTTTCCACTCTGGGTCTGGATAGGCAATTCACCGAGACGAGTAATCTGACTGCGCACAGCCAGAGGGGCCTGCAACACAATATAACGAGGTTCGAGCTCACGACCGCGTTTGACATCCCCGAGCTTGAAGCCGCCCATCACCATAGAAAGCTGACTGGTAATATCAGACATGGAGACGCCATTACTCTCGGCCTTTTGACGATCAACAACAAACACATAGGCATTGTAGGGCGCGGGCACATAATTATCCACATCCACCACACTTGGCGCCGCCTCAAAAGCCTCTGTTACCTTTTTAACAACCGCCTTGCGTGTGGCGTCATCAGGGCCATAAATTTCGGCCACCATGCTTTGCAGAACCGGTGGTCCAGGCGGCATTTCAACAATCTGTATCTTGGCCCCCAGTTTTTTGGCAATAGGGGTCAAAATGGCCCGGGCTGCTTCGGCAATCTCATGACTCGAACGCGCACGCTCTTCCTTGTCAAGCAGCTGGATCTGAATATCCCCTTCCCACGGGTTCTGGCGCAGATAATAATGGCGTACCAGCCCATTGAAATTGAAGGGTGAAGCGGTGCCTGAATAGGTCTGAATGGCGATCACTTCAGGAAAAGAAGCTTTGCCATCGCTGCCTTTGGCTTGCAACAGGGTATCAGTCAATTGTTGCGCCACATTCGCTGTGACCGGCAACGCAGTGCCTTCTGGCATATTGACCACGATATTGAATTCAGGCTTATTATCGAGCGGCATCATCTTGACCGCTACACCCTGAAAATAAAACATCGAACAAGCCAGCATGAAAACGCCCCAGACGGCCCGCGTAAACCAACGCGCCCGGCCCGGATTATCGATCAGCGGCCCCAGCACACTGCGAAAGAAACGATCGAACATTTGACTGGTTTTGTGCTCTTTGTCCTGCATGGCATTCAATTGCCGCAGACTTGGGCGCACACGAATGGCCAGCCAGGGCGTAAAGATAAAGGCGGCAAACAGCGAGAACGTCATGGCCACAGAGCCAAGCACCGGAATGGGCATCATATAGGGGCCCATCATGCCAGACACCATGCCCATGGGCAGCAAGGCGGCAATGATGGCAAGAGTAGCCAAAATAGTCGGGTTACCGACTTCACGCACAGCATCAATCGTCGTTGCCGTATCGACACCACCTTTCAACAGCCATCGTCGGTAAATATTTTCGACCACCACTGTGGCGTCATCAACCAGAATACCAATACAGAAAATCAGCGCAAACAAGGACACCCGGTCAACCGTGAAATCCAGCATCCAGGCCCCGAAAACGGTGATCAGAATGATCACAGGAATAACCGTCGCCACCACAAATGTAGGACGCAGGCCCAGAAAAACAAAGATAAGGATGGTCACCATCAAGGTGGCCTTTCCCATATCGCCAAGCAGCGTGTTCACCTTGTCATTGGCGGACTTGCCATAGTCGCGCGTCACTTCCACATGCACATTGTCAGGAATAACGCGCCCTTTTAGAAACTCGACCTTGGCAAGAATGGCCTGCGAGACGCTCACCCCATTGGTGCCGCCTTTTTTGGCAATAGCAATCGTTACAGCTGAATCGCCATGCGCGAAGGGGCGCTCTTTAGGTTTCTCATAACCAAAGACGGAACGCTTGATTGAACAGAACATGCCACAATCGGGTTCAAAATGTATGCCTGGACCGGAAAAATACTGTACAATGCTCTTGGCATCGCCCGGCCCTTCAATAACCTTGGCAATATCACGTACATAGACCGGCGCACCTCTTGAAGTGCCAACAACCAGCCTCTCGACATCTGATTTATTGCGTAAAAAATCGCCAGTATAGACTGAGTAAATCGAAGCACCTGTCTCGGAAGTTCCGACATTTTTCTTCTGATTGGCGCTTTGGATGACCTTGGCGATCTGACCAATACCAATGCCGTAACCGCGCAACAGCTGTGGCTGCACTTCGATACGGATTTCTTCACTGCGTCCGCCGACCAGGAAATTCTGAGAGGTATTGGGAACTTCCTTGAGACGCTGCATGACTTCAAGCCCAATCAGCCGCAATGCCGCATCATCGACAGCTTTCGACCATAGGGTGAGAGTCACTGTAGGAACATCATCAACCCCTTTTGACTTGACCATCGGCCTTGAAACGCCAGGTGGGATTTTGTCCAGATTGGTATCAAGCTTGTCTTTGAGCTTGACCAGCGAGGGGCCCATTTTCTCACCGACAATAAATTGCACAGTGACCATGCCCTGACCCCGTTGCGAGGCCGAGTAGACATGCTTGACGCCCTCAATTTCGCTCATCATACGCTCAAGCGGATCGGTCGCCAGTGAGGCCACCTGTTCAGCAGAAGCACCAGGGAATTTAAAGAAGATATCGACCATTGGCACCGAGATCTGCGGATCTTCCTGCCGTGGCGTAATATACATCCCCAACACGCCCAAAGCAAGACACGCCACCAGCAATAGCGGTGTCAATGGCGAATGGATAAAGGTCCGTGTGATCTTTCCCGCCATCCCGAGGTCTGTGCTCTCCCCAGGTCCAATCTCTTCATACTCCCGATCAGCCATACTTTACTCTTTTATTCCTGGAAGTTCCTGAGAATACCTTGCGGCATTCTCAGGGCTTTCCATACTCTGAAAACACTAAACTATACAGAACACCAGCCCCCTTGGCCGGTGCCCCCCTATTCCTCATGACCTGTCAGGTTAGCGCTCCACAGAACGCTCCCCTTTTTTCTTCATGATTGTCTTAGGCCAGACAATCAGCATTAATTAATTCGTGCTCGTCATCACACCTGACTGCAATGTACTCAGTTTTTCAGGCGGGCCGGTAATGACTTGCTCATCGCCCTTCAAACCAGTAAGAACCGCAACACGTCCGCCTTCAACGGGATCACCAAGACGCACCATGCGCAATGAGGTCATGCCATTTTTTTGTCGAACAATTACCGCCTTCAAGCTACCCCTTGTGACCACAGCAGAAACCGGCACAGTTGGTACCCAATTGGCTTTTTTGTGAATGTCTGAAATGGACAGCTCGGCATACATACCAGGACCACCGGGCAACGATACCTGCTTGCCCTGTGCATTTGGTACGGTTGAAGGCAGGTCAAATTTCACAGTAACCGTATGACTGGTTGGATCGGCCATAGGAAAAATCTGCGCAACGCGGGCGGGTACTTTTTGTCCACCGGCAACATCAATAAAAGCATCGACAACCATGCCTTTTTTCAAAGATGCAATCAGTCTGACCGGGATTTCTGCCCGGATCCGCAAAAACTGCGTGAAACCAAATTTAATCAACGGTTGCCCCGGCTGGACCGTGTCGCCGACTTCCACCATCTTTTTGAGTATTTTACCATTGAACGGCACTCTAAGCTGGGCGTCTCTCAGCTTGGCGTCGAGTTCATCAATCTGTGCCCGTGCGGCCAGTACCCGGCTTTGCGAATTGCGAAGCCCCTGCATCTGTCCCTGCAAGTTGGCATAGCGATCGACCCAAGGGCGATTTGCCCCGGCACGCTGCCCCTGAAACCCGCCAAACATATCATCCATCATCTGTGGAAAGCCCATTCCTGTCGGCTTGCCGGTCTTGGGGGACAATAATTCCCTGTTATACTGGACGCGTGCATTATGAACAGCAGATTGTGCCGCCATGAAATTAGCGACAGCGGCCCGACGCTTGGCCCGAATGTTTGCATCGTCGATGGCAACAATGACAGTCCCTTTTTTGAAGCTGTCACCCTCGCGTCCGGCCAGATATTTGACCTCGCCAGGCAATTGCGCTGCCAGCGTCACCTCTTTGAAAGGCACAACCGTTCCAGAAATGCGCGTTGCATCCCCTACTCTTTTGGGCACGACCGGGGCGACGGTCACATTTTCGACCGCACGCGCCGCCGTTGCTGCTAAATTGCCAAGTCCAAGCAGGACCAGCAACGAGGCAGCATAAGAGATTTTTCTCGTTAATTCCGATTTCAGCATCATTTGTTTCAACTTCCGCTTTTGAGTGATCAACAGCGACCCATCCGAACGAACCAAACCAGATATTGCGCTCGATTGGATGAGCGCCGCTATCAAACCACACAGTGTCATAAAAGGGCCTTAATACGCACAGCTCTTCTACAATGTTGGTAAATATTCCGCTAATTTTTTTTTCGCAAAGCCTTATTTTCTCCCACAATTCTATATGGTTAAAAATTATGCAATTAACATACCACTCTAAAAGCTACTGATTTTGCTATATTTTTCATACAACAACCTTCAGAGGCCCGCAACACAATAAACCATTAATATTAAATTCAAACAATTGAATTTGCAGAACTTATTATTGAAACAGCTGTTTTTTATGTTGCGCAATGTTGCAAACGTTGCAATTATGAAACGCAACAGGGGTGCGGCGATATGTCGCACTCAAAAATGACGCGTAACGAAAAAACTCGGGAGACCAAAAGACCATGCAGGATCTTGAAAATATTCTGCCACTGCTTGAAGTCCTCGTCTCTCATATGGAGGATGGCGTCCTTATCACAGACAGATCTGGCAGGGCTCTCTACCAGAATCCTTCAGCAGAGCTATTTTTAACTGATGACACGGATTCTTCCCGAAAGTCCATTGAAAATATACGCAATATTTCAAGTATAGATCTCATTTCCATTATGAAAGAGGCCTTTTATGAAGAGACGTTGTCCCCGCCTTCCAAAACAACCACAATTTTAAAAACATTTCAGCGAACTGTTCAGCACAAAAACAAAGTGCTCCATCTTGACATTCAGTGTTGCCTTTCGTGTGCGCTCAACGGCCAGCTCCGTCTTTTCATCCTGCGCGACATATCCAAAGAGCGCAGGCTGGCCGCCATCCTGGATCGTGCCACCAACGCCCCCAAAATGATCGAGATATTGCAACGCATTGACAAAGTTGCACCCAAACGAGCCGCCATTTTGCTGCAGGGTGAAAGCGGCACGGGGAAAACCCACATTGCCCGGCTGATCCACCGCCTGAGCGATCGTGCTGACCAGCCGCTTATTGTCATTAACTGCGCCGCCATACCAGAAACCTTGCTGGAATCTGAACTGTTTGGACACGTAGAAGGGGCATATACCGGTGCCATAAAAAACCGAAAAGGGCGTTTTCTGGCCGCTCATGGCGGCACATTATTTCTGGATGAACTCGGAGAAATACCTCTGCCCCTGCAAGCCAAGCTGCTGCGGGCCATTCAGGATAAGGAATTTGAGCCTGTGGGATCTGATGTTCCCGTAAAAGTCGATGTGCGTATCATCAGCTCTTCCAACAAAAATCTGCGCAATATGGTCGATAGCGGCAAATTCCGGGCGGACCTCTATTATCGCCTGGCGGTTATCCCCTTGCACATCCCGTCCATACGCGAACGACCAGGAGATATCCCCCTGCTCCTTAAGCATTTTTGCGATAATATCGCGACAAGGAGCAGCCCTGCAAGAGTCGAATGTGATCCGCAAGCCATGCATATGTTGATGGACTATCCCTGGCCTGGCAATGTACGCGAGCTGGAAAACGCCGTCGAACATGCGGTTATATGTGCCAATAATGGCATTGTCCGCCCAGAGAGCCTGCCAAACGATATTCTCAATTATTGTCAGCACAGTGAAACCATCGGCAACAAGATCTCGCGTTTTCGCCGCGAAACCGAAAAACAGGCTGGTGAAATCAAAGAAGCCTTGCGTACGGCACGGGGCAACCGCACCATAGCCGCGAAATTGCTGGGGATAAATCGCTCGACCCTGTGGCGTCGTATGCGCCGCCTGGCCATTGACTGAGCGGGGCTGAGCTTGCCCGGTTACAGCCTGTTTTTCCACCACTGCCAGCTTGACGCCTGCCTCAGCCCTTCTTATTGTCCCCCTCAACCAGCCTTAAATTGCGGGAAAAACGGCCATGCCTCCTGAAGATGACAAGTACAGCTCAAACAAGGCTCAAAACCCTCGTACAGAACCCCATGAAATGCAACAACGATTGGATGACGTGCAAAAGCGTATTGACAAGATGTCACCCAATGATGAAAAAAACTTGCCAAACATGAAACGCGTAGGTACGACAAGGCAGTCAAGTGGACGCGCTCTACAGGTTGGATCTGATCTGATCGCCGGGGTTGTTGTCGGAGGGCTGATTGGTTACGGACTTGATGTCTGGTTTGACACCAAACCGCTCTGGCTGATTGTGTTTTTTATGCTTGGAATTATTGCCGGATTGGCCAATGTCTTGCGGTCTGCTCGGATTTTGCAAAAAGAGCAAGGCGAACTGGTCGCCAGCGGCGAGCTGGATCTCGGGCAAGACCTAACCGAACCGCAAGATGACGACGAGAAAGATTGACGGGCTAAAGGCTGGACAAGAACGACAAAGACGGGCCAAGACTGAATTGAACCGGGGAGAGTGCGAACGTGGCAACGGAACAGGGCGCAAAAGAAGCATTGATGCCCAACCCTATGCATCAGTTTGAAATTAAAAGACTGTTCAATTGGGAACTGGGAGGTATTGACGCCTCCTTCACCAACTCTGCGCTGTTTATGGTGCTGGCTGTTGTGGTGAGCAGTGCCTTTTTGATCTTGAGCGTGCGGGGCCGAAACATGATCCCCGGGCGTATGCAGTCTATTTCCGAACTGCTTTACGAATTCGTCCGCAATATGGTGCGCGATTCGACAGGCCCCAAGGGTGAGAAATATTTCCCCTTCATCTTTTCACTATTCGTCTTCATCCTTGTCATCAACATGCTCGGCATGTTGCCACTCGGCCATTATTCCTTTACGCCGACCAGCCATATTATCGTGACTTTTGCCCTTGCTGCACTGGTTTTTGTGGGGGTCACAGTGATTGGCTTCTGGAAACACGGTATTGGCTACCTCAGATTGTTTGCGCCAAGTGGTGTGCCATGGTTCATGATGCCGATCATTGTGCCGATCGAAGTCATTTCCTATATCAGCCGCCCGGTCAGCCTGTCGGTTCGACTGTTTGCCAATATGATGGTTGGACATACCCTGCTCAAAGTGTTTGGCGGCTTTGTTGGCGTCATGGGCATTTACGGCATTGGCCCCATCTTGTTGATGATCCCCTTTACCGCTCTTGAAATTCTTGTGGCTTTCCTGCAAGCCTTCGTATTTGCAGTACTGACCTCAATCTATCTGAACGATGCTCTTAATATGCATGATCATTAACCCTGGTCCTGCAGAACTCGAAACGAAACACTGAACTTTACAGGAGAAAAAACATGGAAACAGAAGCCGCTAGATATATCGGGGCAGGTCTTGCCTCAATCGCACTCGTTGGCGCCGGCATCGGCATTGGTAATATTTTTGGCAGCTATCTTTCTGGTGCCCTTCGCAACCCGTCAGCCGCCCAGGGTCAATATACCAACCTGCTGCTCGGCTTTGCTCTTGCTGAAGCCACAGGCCTGTTTGGACTTGTTATGGCGTTCATCATTCTGTTTGTTTAACTTGTCGGACGGTAAATCATGGCCGGTCAAAACCAGCAAAACCATACGCAGTCGAACCCAGCCATCAAGGCAAAGGAGGGGCATGTAATGACGAGCGAAACGCACGCCTCAACGCAAGCTGCTGAACATCAAGGCGGCCTGCCGCAGCTGAATGTCAACGACTTTGCCCCACAGCTGGTCTGGCTGGCCATCAGTTTCGGCACGCTTTACTGGATCATGTCCCGCATTGCCCTGCCCCGCATTGCTGGCGTCATTGAAAAGCGGCGTGATCGAATTGCTGGCGACCTTGATGCCGCCCGAACATTCAAACATCAGGCTGAAGCTGCCGAAGTCGCCTATAAATCAGATCTGGCAACGGCAAAAGATAAGGCTCAAAGCATAGCCAGCGCCACCAAAGACCGGCTCAATACGCAGACCGAGGCCAAACAGGCCGAAGTCGATAAGCAAATCAATGCCAGACTGCTGGAAGCCGAACAACGCATCACCAGTGCAAAAAAAGTGGCGCTCAAGGAGATCAATGCTGTGGCAACGACCACCACTAGCGAAATTCTGCAGCACCTTGTTGGTCAAAAATATTCGGATCAAGACCTCGCCGCTGCCATCAAAACTGCAACGCACTGATCCATACGGAGTTAGATTAAATGTTTACAGGTCTTGCCGATCCGGCAGTTTGGGTTGCCGTTGCCTTTTTTGGCTTTGTAGGGATCCTGCTCTGGAAAAAGATCCCAGCTGCCATTGCCAGCGCCCTTGATGATCGCGCCGATCAAATCAGATCTGAGCTCGATGAGGCTAAAAAGCTGCGTGAAGATGCGCAGATTGTGCTGGCTGATTATCAACGCAAACAGCGTGAAGCCGAAACCGAAGCTGAAGAAATCATCAAACAGGCCCAAAAAGAAGCCGAGATATTGGCGAGCGAAACAGAGCAAAAACTGGCCGAACAACTCGAACGACGCACCCGGCAGGCTGAAGAAAAAATCGCCCGTGCCGAACAGCAGGCCATTAGCGATGTGCAACGTACTGCCGCGCAACTCTCCATTACAGCTGCCGAAAACATCCTGCGCAATAATGGTTCAGGGGATAATAGTGATCGTCTTATAAAAGAGACCCTCAAAGCCATCCCTGAAAACTTTTCATAAAAACCAACTTCAAAAAATCAGGAACCTTTCTCCTTCCACAACCGTTTACTGCTTGAAAAGGCGATATGAAATCGTCTTGAAACAACAGTAATAAAGTATTATGCAACCTCTTTTCCGTTGCCTGAATACGACTGGAAGGATTGAAAATGTTGACCTATGCTTTGATTGCGTTCGCTGTGACCGCGCTTATCGGCCTTGTTATGGCTGCCAGTGTTCTGCGCGGTGCCCTTGCTCCCTGGGCCCTCTCACTTGTTCATGCGGCGCTTGGCGCGACCGGCCTTGTACTCTTACTCGTTGCCGTACTGAATGGGACCGCAGAGCTGATCCCCATTGCTCTTGGCACTCTTGTTGTCGCGGCGCTTGGTGGTTTTTATCTGGCCTTCTTGCACCTGCAAAACAAACCGGCTCCCAGCAGCATCGTACTCATACACGCGAGTGTTGCTGTTATTGGTGTGCTCATGCTGACCGGAACCGTCTTGGGACTTCTCTAATACAATCCCTTTAGAACACCTATATCAGATGAGCGTAAAATGAGGGGCTCTGCCCCTCGACCCCGCCAAAGGACTTGTCCTTTGGAAACCTGAACATGTTACATTTATCATCATAATAGGCTCGTCCCTGCACCTGCCAACCGCATAGACTGCCAAGCCTCGCAAAAAATATTTTAGCTGGCGAAAACAAACGGTATCAGCCGTTTTTGATCTAGTGGAATGGGTTAAAATATAGGACAGATGATATAAAACCTGATACGAGGAGCACCCAGATGAAAATATTTGGCCACCCGGTTCACACCATGCTGGTGCATTTTCCAATCGCCTTCTGGTCTCTGGCGACGATCTTTGATGCCCTCGCACTCTATGGCGTTGCTGACGCCTGGCGGGCAAGTGCTTTTTTGACGGGCCTTGGCCTTTTCATCGGACTGGCGGCCATGTTGCCCGGGCTTGTCGATCTGGCCCGTCTTGGCGAAGCGGCCCACAAAACCGGCCTGACCCATATGGCCCTGATGAGCGCGGCCTGGGGCTTTTATCTTGCCTCTCTTGTCTTTCATGTGGACCAAGGGGCGATCACAGCCACTCCCAGTCCAATTGCCTTTGCCCTTGATATGATCGGATTCTTGTGTCTGGCAATCGGTGGTTTTTACGGTGGCGAACTGGTCTATCGCTATGGCGCTGGCCAAAAAGAATGATTTTTTCATCTTTTTGGGAACCAATTCGAAGTGGCCAGCGTTTATAAATAAAAGTATGTTTTTTTCAATCGCAAGGAATAGCGGCATGAAGAGCCAGACAGATGAACTTCATCAAGATATAACGGACGCAACCATGCTTTCCCGTTTAAAAGCTGGAGACCACCAGGCTTTTCACGATCTGATCCGAACGTACAATCAACGGTTATTTCGCATTGCCCGCGCCATTTTGCGTGAAGACATGGAAGCAGAAGATGTTGTGCAAGAAGCCTATATCAAGGCTTTCACCCACCTTGACAGCTTTACTGGCAAAAGTGGGCTTGAAGCGAAAGGATTGGGGGCCTGGCTGGCGCGGATCACTACCAATCTGGCCATTGACCGCACCCGCAAAGTCAAACGCTCGCAAAAACTCGTCGATGATCTGTTAAATTCAGCTCCTGGCCCAGCCGATCAATCTCCTTCCAGCGCAACATCAAATAATATGACACCGGAAAGACAGGCCGCCATGTCACAAATCAGGGCATTATTAGAACGCGAAATCGACAATCTGCCAGACGGGTTTCGCGAAGTGTTCATTTTGCGGGTCGTTGAAGAGCTCTCCATTGACGAGACTTCAGCCATTCTTCAGGTGCCGGCCGCCACCATTAAAACCCGCCTGCACCGCGCCAGAGCAAAATTGCAAGCTTCAATCAAGACCCAGATCAGCAGTGCTTCACTTCAGGTTTTTCCCTTTGCTGGTGCGCGCTGCGACCGCATCACAAAAAACACCCTTGCCCGGCTGAAGCAACAGGGTATCACTTCCTCATAAATATGGTTTTCGTTGAGCAATATCCCCAAATCGGCCTTCAAACTGGCGTTCTTTTGCAATAGACTAAGGCAAGAAGAGCCTATTATCAGTCAGTTGATCTGTTGGGAGTGTTATGGGGTATACGAATAAATTTTCCGTATTTTTCAGGACTTACTTTAATACTATTGTATTAATAAGTCTTTGCACTGCAGTATTAGGTGCAGCCAGTCAAACGAGGGCCGTCCCGCTCTTCGCCTCTCTTTTAGCAGAAGATCAAAATGCCGAGCAGAGCTCAATAATCGCCGCCATACGTGAAGAACTGGCGATTTTCCCTGTTGAAAAATCATCAGCACTCCCCCCCTCTGCCAATTCAGTGAGCGCAGCCAATATTGCCAGGCTCATTAAGAAAAAGCCTTCAAAAACGGCCTCTGTCACCTCCAGCAAAACATCCCTTAAAACCGCACAGCAGGCCCTCGCTGCTTTTTATGGTGCGAAAAAGCGCTCTCCCCTGTGGGTTTCCAAAGAGGGTCTGAAAGATGCCAGCCTGTTCATTCTGGCAGAATTCAAACATGCGGAAGATTATGGATTAAGAGCACGCGATTTTAACGCCCCGCAAAAACTGATGACGCGCTTTGAGAAAGCTGGCAACACGCTCACCGCCAAACAACTGGCCACACTTGAAATCTCCCTCAGCAAAACAGCCCTGAAATATATTCGCTATGCCAAAGGCGGGCGGATCAACCCCAAGCGTCTCAGCCGTTTTCAGGGGCGCGGACCTGTGCAACCCGATTATGAAAAAGCCCTCCATAGCCTTGCCTCGACTGACAATCCCGCCGAACTGCTCCTCTCACACCACCCAAAGCACAAACAATTTGAAGCCCTGCGCCAAAAACTTGTCTTGCTGAATGATGCGGGTCCAAAAAAGAAGAGCAAAAAACGCGACAAACTGCGGGCTCGCCTGCTCATCAATATGGAGCGCTGGCGCTGGATGCCCGAAAAAATGCAGGGCGACAATAATATTTTTGTATGGGCCAATGTCCCTGAACTGCGCGTACGAATCATTCGCGAAGGCAAGCAGGTTTTTGCAGAACGAGTAATTGCCGGTCAAGTACGCAAGCAGTCTCCTATGTTTTCGGACAAAATAGAATGGATCGAGTTTAACCCCACCTGGTTCATCCCCAACTCCATCAAGGTTGCAGACATTCTGCCGAGCCTGCGTCGCAAGGGACGCGTCATGAAAAAATATCATTTGCGGGTGAATTGTGGAAAACATGGCACTAACTGGCGGACCATTGACTGGAAAAAAGTCGATATTCGCTCCTGCAGCGTCATTCAGCCCACTGGCAATAAAAGCGTATTGGGCAAACTCAAATTCAAGTTCCCCAATAAATATGCCGTTTATATGCATGATACGCTGACCCCCGGGCTGTTCAATCGCAAGCACCGCATTCTCAGCCATGGTTGTATCCGAGTGCGCAATCCACGCCGCATGGCAGAAGTACTGCTGGCCAATGACAAAGGCATGAGTGCGACACGCATCGGCACGCTGCTGGCCAGAGGCGGTCTGCATACGGAGCACCTCAAGCGCGCCATTCCCGTTCACATCACCTATTTCAGCACCAGAGTGCAAAAGAATGGTTCGCTCAAACATTTCCCG
>JAKIUO010000037.1 GCA_021647535.1 Hyphomicrobiaceae bacterium | reverse complement strand
AATCCGGCGCTTGACGATCCAGCGCATCAGTTTTTTGGCGACCACATCATAGCTTTGGTTAAGGGCTTCAACGCCATCGGATGCTTTGTCACTGCTGGCATGGGTGGTGGCTGAAAATTCCCGTGAAGCCAGCAATTGCCCCCGATCCTCATCCACCAGCTTGACGAACAGGCGAATATGGGCCTGAGCGACGCCTTTATGAACCTCAACCTGAAAATCACGAATTTCCATGGACAGACCAACATCCCCCCTGATGCGATCATCGCCCGTGCCAACGGCTTTGGCGATATGGCTGTTTTCAAAGCTCTCCACCAGTCGCAACTGCAACAGACGTGGCAGCTTGTCGGTCCAGGCGGCAGCCGCAAAATAGCTGATTTCGTGCGGACCGGTTTTGATAGCGATGCGCGCGCTCGACAAGGCTTCGACAGCCGCAGCTTCATTGATGACGATCTGCGCCTCAAACCGTCCAAGCCCGCGATGTGCCTTGACCTGCAGGTCAAAAGTGGCAGGCGGTGGCTCGCTATTGGCCCCGACCAGAGACGCAACAGTACACCCCGTCAATCCACTCGACAGGACAAGGTACAACAATACCCCGACTATTTTAGAACCGGTTTTAAACAACACCGGCTTCCCCTTTCGCATGTCTTGCACAACCTATACGCCAGCGACACCATTGACACTGCTCATATTAACCAAAGGCTGTTCGACAATCTTCACGCTAAACCCGACGATACGCGGAACCTTTTGTAGATTATCAGTTCGATTTATACTCTCTTACTTGCTTAGCTCCAAATATCAATCCTTGCGGATTGCGTTCAATCTTGTTCATGACGCGCTCCATGGCCTTGACCATACGGCGTCCTTCTCGCATCAAACCCTCAAATTCGCGCAGACCATTTGTGGCAAAACGCGCCATGCCCTTGGCGCTATTGCCCAGCGACTGGTCCAGTTTCTCTGCCAGGTTTTTAAACGAGGTCGCTGCCAGAGAGATTTCGGTCATCATTGAAGTGCCATTTTCATTGGAAACAAATCCAGAAACACTATCAAGCGTGCCTTCAAGCTTGCCCGCGACAGTTTTAAACTGTTCGCTTATCGTGCGCACATTGTCGAGTATGGCCGTGATATCTGTGTCTTTGCTGGCCAGCATGGCGCTGAATTTTTCGGCATTTTTACTGGTTTCACGAATACTGGCCAAAATATCACTGACCGGCTGCTCATTGTTTTTCAGCATCAGGGAAAAACTCTCTGCGTTTTGAGCCGTTTTGGTAATGCTATCCATGGTCAGACTGATTTTCTTCTCATTATCAGCCAGAATTTTATCGAGCCGCGCCAGCGTGTCATTGGCTTTTTGAGCCGCCTGATTGGCCGTTGCCACGGTCTGGTCGGCATTTTCCATCAGGCTGGCAATGCGCCCCTTGTTACGATCCAGCTCTTTGGTAAAGCCCTCAATATTTTTCAGTGTATCGCGCACCAGCTTCTCATTATTGGCCACCAGCTCATCAATACGGCGCAGCACGGTATTGGCGTTGTTGAGCACTTCGGGTGCCGCTTCCATTAAGGAGCGCCCGCTGCCCGATACGGCCAGAATGACAGGCAATGTTCCATCCGGCAGCGGTTTCAGCACTTTTTCATCCGGTGTACCCGGCGTCACCATCACCGAGGAATAGGCCGACAGGCCTTGTGAGACGATGCGGGCTGTGGAGTTGCGGCGCACCGGAATAGTCTTGCGGATGGTCACCAGCACTTTGGTATTGCGCGGATCCAGGGGATCAATCTCGAAAGCTTCGATCTTGCCGACTTTCAGACCATTAAACAAAACCGTGCTGGCCGGAGCCAGCCCCGTCACAGGCCCCTTGAACAGGATATAATAGCGATTGACCGAGTTGCCGGTGCCATAATTTTGTATCCAGAATACAAAAGCAAAGCCAGCAAAGGTCGCCACCAAAAGGAAGGCCCCTATCAATATATGATTTGCTTTCGTTTCCATTTAAAACCTGTTCGCATCATTCATTGTTCAATCGACACGTCCCTAGCCTACCGTACTGCCCTAGCTAACCGATCTGCTCATGGCGCGTTCGCCACAAAAATATCTCTCTACCCAAGGGTGATTCGGCATTTTACGCAACTCATCTGGTACACCAGTTCGCACTATTTTCCAATCTGCCAAAACAGCCACACGGTCGCATATGGAAAACAGACTATCCAGATCATGGGTCACCATATAAACTGTGATCCCCAATGTGCTCTGCAATTGACGGATCAGCCGGTCAAAAGCGGCGGCCCCGATAGGATCAAGCCCGGAAGTTGGCTCATCCAGAAAAAGGATCTCGGGATCAAGCGACAACGCCCGCGCCAGACCAGCCCGTTTTTTCATGCCACCGGAAAGTTCGGACGGGAATTTATAAGCCGCATTGGCGGGCAGTCCGACCATTTTCAGCTTGATCAAAGCAAGCTCGTCCATCATTTTTTTGGGCATATCAAGGTGCTCGCGCATCGGCACCTGAATATTTTGCAACACGGTCAAGGCCCCGAATAAAGCCCCATCCTGGAACAAAACCCCAAGCCGCGTATCCATGGCGATGCGCTCGCGTTCCGACAGTTTTTGCACATCCTTGCCAAAAATCTCGATGGTCCCGGCCCCATAAGGCACAAGGCCGGTGATACAGCGCATCAACACGGATTTACCGGTTCCAGAGCCCCCGACAATGCCCAGCACCTCGCCCCGATAAACATCAAGGCTGAGATCATCGAAAATAATCTGCTGCGCAAAGCGTTTTGACAGATGACGCACGCTAATAACGGCCTCGCGCCCGACGCTCTTTGTTTCAATTTGCCGGGTTTCAATTTGCCGGGTTTCAATCTGTTGGCTCATGATCAAAATCCTATCGCAGCGAGGAACATGGCAAACACAGCATCAATGATAATCACCAGAAAGATGGCTTTGACCACGGAAACCGTCACATGATAGCCCAGACTTTCCGCCGAGCCTTCCACCTTAAACCCCTCCATACAGCCCACAATGCCGATGATCAGCGCCACAAACGGCGTCTTGATCATACCGGCCAGAAAATGGTTCATGGTCACAGAGGCGTGCAGGTTTTCGACAAAGGCCGACCAGTCAAGGCCAAGATAAACCGAGGCCATCATGCCACCGCCAAGCAGGCACATCAAATCGCCAATAAAGGCCAGCACAGGGACCGCAACCATCAGGGCCAACACTCTTGGCAATACCAGAACCTCGATCGGATCAAGCCCGATGGTGCGCATGGCGTCGATTTCCTCGCGCATTTTCATAGAGCCGATTTCAGCCGTAAAAGCGGAGCCCGAACGCCCCGCCACAATGATGGCGGTCAACAATACGCCGACCTCCCGCAAGGTCAGAACCGCCAGCATATGAATGGACAAGGGTTCAGCACCATAATAGCGCAGCTGCACAATGCCCTGTTGCAAAATAACCGCACCAATCAAAAAACAGATCAGGCTGACAATGCCAATAGCACGAAAACCCACATGTTCCAGCTGATGCACAAAAGCCACCCAGCGAAAACGACTGGGATTGAACACACTATGAACGAAACTGGCGGCAATGGTGCCCAGGAATCCAAGGATCATCAGCGTGTCACGGCCAAGCCCACCAACCCCCTGAAGAGCATCATTCAATGTGCGCGCAAACGGGCTTTCTTTGCGTATTTGCGGTTGTCCGGCTTCATCAGAGCGCCGCACCTCACCCAGCAAAGTCTCATGTTCATTGCCCGCCCCGGTCAAACGGGTTTGCAAGCCACGCGCGGTCCATTTCTTTCTGGTACTGTTGATCAGCCAGGCTCCGGCCACATCCAGCCTGTCCAACTTTCCCATTTCAATTTCGCCGATATGATTTGAAAAAAGCGTCGAGGGCATAAGGATATTGTCGATCTCGCGCTGCAGCCGTGCAACCTCGCGGATCGTCCACTCACCTGATACTTTCAGGCGAAATATATTGCTCTCATGTTCGACATGAAGGCCCACAGAGTCGTCTGCATAGTGGGAAAAGCCCTCAAAAACATCATCAGATATTGCCACGGCTCACCAGTTACGAATGATTAAATAAGCATGAAGCTTGCCAAAAAAAAACCTTATTTGAAAGAGACGGGCACAAAACATGGCTCTTTTGTCAAACTATGTTGCCTTCAAGACGCGCTTTTCAAAGCCTCACTCAACCCAGCTTGAGCTAACCTGCTGTTCCCCATTGAGCTCTGCCAATCGATTGCGGGCACCGCTCACCAACTCTGGCGGCAAATCATCGAGCGCAAAGAATTTCTGCTCACGGATCTCAAGTCCTAGAGCCGGGGTTTTATCGCAACGCCATTGGCGCACCACATAAACCGCCACATGGTCACCGGGAAAGCTTTTGAAATTGGCAAATATTCCATGTAGTTGCGGCACGCCTTCAAGCTCCACACCGGCTTCTTCATGTAATTCACGCTGCAAAGCCACCAGCAGGGTTTCCCCCCATTCAACTCCCCCTCCGGGAAAATGCCAGCCAGGGCGATAGCCATGACGCACCAGTAAAACACGTTTCTGGTCATCCAGAACAATACCCTGTGCGCCCAGCGTCAGACCTCGTGTCAGACGCCAAAAAGGCCGCAAAAGGCTGCCAACAAGTTTGTGCATATCTGCCAGTATTCCTTAAAATTTATAAATTTTTCAGCAATTTCGAGCCATTGCCACCATTTCAACATGGCATTATTGGCTCAATTCTGTTCTGATAAAGAAACAAATATGTTAATTTGAAATTTATGAGGAAGGCTTTGCGTTTTGTTTACACTCGCTCACATGTCTGACCTGCACATTGGCCCCCTTCCGGCCCCGCGTCGTCTGGAGCTCGTCAACAAACGCCTGTTTGGCTATATAAACTGGCACAAGAGCCGCAAAGGCATTCACTGTCGCCCAACACTGGACCGCCTCGCCCTCGATTTGCAGCAAGAAAATCCTGACCATATTGCCATCACGGGTGATCTTGTCAATCTCGGCATGAATGAGGAATATATTCAGGCCCAGAAATGGCTGGAAAAACTGGGGAGTGGTGATCTCGTCAGCGTCGTTCCCGGCAATCATGATGTCTATGTGCCCCTGCTCAAAAAACGCGGCATCGGCCACTGGAATGCCTTCATGACCAATGATGGCGCCAAAAGCCATATCCACAAATCAACCCGCACCGGCTTTCCCTATGTCAGACGACGCGGCGATGTGGCAATTATCGGCCTGTCCTCGGCCATCCCTACCATGCCGCTCGTGGCCGCCGGTCGCCTTGGTGCCAACCAGCGCAAAAAACTGCTTGATATTCTGCTCGCTCTTGGGGAAGAAAAACTGTTTCGTGTTGTGCTCATCCATCACCCGCCCATGAGCCTGGCTGGCAACTGGGTGCGGGGGCTGCGCGACGCACAAGAACTGCGACGGGTTTTTCTACAAGCCGGGGCCGAACTCATTTTACACGGCCACGACCACACCCATAAAATCCGCGCCATGAAAGGCCCTGCTGGACGTATTCCCGTCGTCGGCATCCCTTCGGCCTCCGTTTCAAACCATCCCCACAAACCACTGGCTCGTTATAATCTCTATCACATTGAGCGTCGCCCTGAGGGTTGGAACTGTCAGATGACCGGACGCGGTCTTGAAGGGGCCAGCTGTGACGTGCAAACACTTTGCCAACTGGATTTAAGCGCGTATGTGCAAAACAACAGCTCCTTCGCCCTCAAATGGAAGAACACTTCCTGCCGCGACAATCAGACTGTTGATTAATATTCACTTGTCTGAATGTATACTCATGCACCTCTATGGAAAAGCCGCTGCCCCTTTGACCGGGCGCGACTGCGATCAACCAGCAAAAAGATCCTGAACATGACCGAAGCTGCCAAACAAAAACCGGCGAACTCGCTGGAATTTTTTCCGATCAATATGTTCGCCCTCATCATGGGGCTGGGCGGCTTTACAATCGCCTCCCATCAGCTCGAACGGATTATCGGCATCAATCCGGTCATCAGCACGGTTTCTGTGTTTCTCACCTCAGGCCTGTTTACTCTGTTTCTCGCCCTTTATATTTACAAGCTTGTCAGATATCCAGCCGCCGTGCAGGCTGAATGGAACAATCCGGTCAAGCTTAGCTTCTTCCCAACCATCAGCATTTCCCTGCTCATTCTTTCTGCCTGCTATCTCGCCCCCAACAAACAAGTGTCCTTCTGGTTGTGGTCAGCTGGCACTATTTTGCAATTCATCACGGCCTTTGCGGTCATTCGCTTCTGGATCAGAAAAGAGCATTTCAAGGAAATGCACCTCAACCCGGCCTGGTTCATCCCCGCTGTTGGCAATATTTTTGTGCCTATAGCGGGTGCCGCCCACGGCTTTGTCGAAGTCAGCTGGTTCTTCTTTTCCTTTGGCCTGTTGTTCTGGCTCATCCTGCAAACCATCATTTTCAACCGGTTGATTTTCCATACCCCCCTGCCCGAAAAACTGCTGCCAACCCTGTTCATTCTGATAGCCCCACCAAGCGTTGGTTTTTTGTCCTACACGGCCCTCACCAGCCACGGCTTTCTCGACCCCTTTGCACATTTCCTCTATTATAGTGCACTGGTCATGTTCTTGTTGTTGGTCAGTAAATTCGGCCAGCTAGCGCGTTTGCAGTTCAGCCTGTCCTGGTGGGCCTACTCATTCCCCATGGCCGCCTTCACCCTCGCCACTTTCAAATTTTTTGAAATCACCGGCCTGCCCTATATGAAAATGGCTGGCTTTGGGCTCTATGGATTGTTGGCATTGCTGATCCTGGTGCTCTTGCTGAAAACACTGGGGGCAGCCCTTGGGCGCAAGATCTGTTGTCCCGAATAAGCGACAAAAAAATGCCCTGCACGAGCTCGCTTCGCGAATGGGCTATCGCCCATACCCATTCGGGGAAAGCATCCCCGAACCCCTGCTTTTTTACAATCAAATGATAAAAAAAGGCGGGTTTGGGCGGCAGCCCGATTGCGGAGCAAGTTTATCCGTAACCTAGCGCCTATGAGGGTGAACCCCTGATCGCAAAGAGAATGTCACAAGAAAACCAGTCCTTCAAAAAGGTTCCCGAAAAATTCGCATATCCACATAAACATATTGTGAGATGCATTTTCCTCTGAATTGGCTATGATCCCGCCCTAAACAAACCATCTGGTTTGCCAGTAAACAGAAAATATGTTAGTCCAGCGCTGACATGATCGAAACCTGGAGAGAAAAATTATCGTGCCTTCTCAAATCGCCAGCTCCCTTGCCGCCAAGTCACTCATTGAAACCTCGCTTTCACGCTCCGTCCTGCTCACCGGCAGCGATGCTGAAACCAAGCGCCGCGAGATCCTCAACAGTTTTCACACTACCTTTTCACAATATGAGAGCCTGTTTGAATGTCTGGCTGATGATGACGCTTTTTTTACCCGCGCCAACCCGCTGCGCCATCCGCTGATTTTTTATTATGGCCACACCTCGTGCTTTTTCATCAACAAACTGAATGTGGCGCGCCTGATCAATCAGCGTGTTGATGCAGATCTGGAAAGTATGCTGGCCATTGGCGTTGATGAAATGTCGTGGGATGATCTCAACGAGCAGCATTATGACTGGCCGCGCGTCAAACAGGTCAAGGCGCACCGCGACCAGACAAGAAAGGTCGTCGATAATTTCATTCGCCATTGCGATTTCTCCCTGCCGATCAATTGGCAGAGCCCCATGTGGGTCATTTTGATGGGCATTGAGCATGAACGCATCCACCTTGAAACGACCTCGGTGCTGATCCGTGAGCTGCCACTTGATCAGATCAAACCCCATACCTTTTGGAGCAAAATCTGCCTTGAGCGCGGTGAGGCGCCGCAAAATGAATTACTGCCGGTGGCGGGCCGCGCGCTCACGCTTGGCAAACGAGAAAGCGACCGACTTTACGGCTGGGACAATGAATATGGTCGCCTTGATACGATAGTTGCCCCCTTCAAGGCCTCGAAATATCTGGTGTCGAACGGCGAGTTTCTGGAATTTGTCGAAGGTCAAGGCTATCAGAAAAAGCAATATTGGAGCGATGAAGGCTGGCAGTGGGTGCAGTTTCGCAAATCGCCCCACCCCGTGTTCTGGGTGAAAGATAGCGACGGCGAGCCGTTCCGCTATCGCACCATGCTGGAGGTCATCGACATGCCGATGGACTGGCCGGTTGATTTGAACTATCTGGAGAGCAAGGCCTTTTGCAACTGGAAATCAGAAAAAACCGGCAGCTCCATCCGTATGCCGACAGAAGCCGAATGGCTGAACTTGCGCGCCTTGCACAAAGATGATTTACCCGACTGGCAGCAGGCCGGAAAAGCCGCGCCGGGCAATATAAATCTGGAACATCACAACTCTTCTTGCCCGGTCAACCAGCACGCTTTCGAGGGCGGTTTTTTTGACCTCATCGGCAATGTCTGGCAATGGAGCGAAACCCCTATTGATGGCTATGAAGGCTTTGAGGTGCATCCCGTCTATGATGATTTCTCAACGCCAACCTTTGATGGCAAACATAATCTGTTCAAGGGCGGCAGCTGGGCATCGACCGGCAATTGCGCCATTCGTGACGCGCGCTACGCCTTTCGCCGCCACTTCATTCAACACGCCGGATTGCGCTATATAGAGGCCCCCATGCTCCCTGAACCCAAAGTCAATATTTATGAAAGCGATCAGTCCGTATCGCAATATATCGAGTTTCATTATGGCGAAAGCCATTTCGATGTGCCCAATTTCCCCGTGGCCTGCATAGAGGCAATTACGCAATACAGACAACTGGCCGACGGCAAACCGGGGCATAAACGCGCTCTTGATCTGGGCTGTGCCACCGGGCGCTCATCGTTTGAACTGGCCCGCCATTTTGATCATGTCGACGCTCTTGATTTTTCCGCCCGCCTCATCGAAGCGCCCAGCCATCTGCAAAAAACCGGTGCCCAGCGCTATGTTATTTCAAATGAAGGCGAGCTGGTGAGCTATAAGGAAATCCGCCTGTCGGACTTTGAGGGCTATGAAGAGATCAAGGACAAGGTCGACTTCATGCAGGGCGATGCCTGTAATCTGGCCGCCAAATATGACGATTATGATCTGGTGTTTGCGGGCAATCTCATCGACCGGCTTTATGATCCAGCGCTCTTCCTCACGCAAATCAAAAAGCGCATCCGTCCTGGCGGTCTTCTCGTGCTAACCTCGCCCTATACCTGGCTGGAAGAATTTACGCCGCGCGATAAATGGCTTGGCGGCTTCAAGGCTGACACCGGCGAAAACTTTACCACGCTGGAAGGCATAAAAGAAGCGCTGGCTCCCGAGTTTGAAATGATCGGCACACCGCGCGATATCCCCTTCACCATCCGCGAAACCGCCCGCAAATTTCAACGCACCAATGCTGAAATGAGCGTCTGGCAGAAAGAGGAAGCCTGAGGCAGAGGCGCGATTTGATCGTAAAGGGAAAAGGCTGGCTTTGCTGTCGCAAAAAGGGCTGCCGCCCTTAAACCCGCTTGGGAGGAGACCTCCCAAACCCACCCATTTTTGCTCTAAAAATTTAAAAATGAGGGGGATCGGGGGAAACTTCCCCCGAATGGGTGTGGGCGATAGCCCATTCGCGAAGCGAGTTGCGCGCCAATTGAATGGCCCTGCGGGCTCTTCTCCGTGGCATATTTTAATGAGCCGATGACATGGTGGTGCGAAAGCGCAAAAGGGCCATGGTGAACAGAACGGAACCGATCAACAACATCATGGCCATTTGCGGCCAGACAATTCCAACTCCGGCACCGCGAAACAGCACCGCCTGAGCAAAGCTGGTGAAATGGGTTGAAGGCGCGGCCTGCATGAGCACCTGAAGAAAACGCGGCATACCTTCCAGCGGCGAGGTGCCCCCCGACAGCATATTCATGACAACAAAAAACGGGATGGCCAACAAGGCGAATTGCGGCATGGATTTGGCGAAGGTCGACAACACAATCCCCAGAGCCGTCATGGCATATAAAAACAGCGCCGTTCCCAGAATAAACAAGGCGATCGAACCGTTGATCCGTACAGACAAGATCATCTGCACAACCAGATAGAGCGACAAGGTCACAGCAAGAATAATGGCCAGACTGTTCGCCCATATTTTGGCCAGCATGATTTCCCCCGGTGTCACTGGCATCACCAGCAAATGCTCGATTGTGCCGCGTTCGCGTTCGCGGATGACCGCCGCTCCCGACAGGATCAGTGACAGCATGGTGATATTCGAGACGATCTGCATAATGGCCATGAACCAGCTTGAATCCAGATTGGGATTGAATTTCGTACGCATGGAAAGCGTCACCGCCTGGAGCGGGGGCCGATCAGAACGGCTGTAAAATTCACCCAGCTGACGATTGATGATGGCCTGAATATAAGCGGCACCATTACCGGCCAGCGTCATGGCGGTGGCGTCCACATTGAGCTGTAGCGCAGGCTGGCGCCCCTTGACAACATCGGCCTGAAAGTTCGGGGGAATATCAAGCACGAAGGCATAACGGCTGCTATCCATGGCCCGGTCGACCTCGTCCAGTCCCAGCAAGACCGGCGTTTTGAAATAGGGTTGCAGGAACGCCGCGCGGATCTGGCGTGATAATTCTGAGCGGTCTTCATCGACCACGGCAATCGAAGCGTTGCGCAGCTCGGTCTGCACATTTGTGGCGATGATATAGATGGCAAAGGTGAAAGTAAAAAAGATCAGGAACACCAGAACCGGATCGCGCCGTAAACTGTTGAGCTCCTTGAGGCCGAGGCGGTAAATATTTCGAAAACTGCGTTGCATCTATCAGGCCTCCTGCTTTTTTAACAATAGTGTGGCCAGCGCCCAGAAGATAATGCAGAACAGCGCCAGCCAGACATAACTCGACTGCAAAGCGGCAAAGCCCAGCCCTTTGTTAAAGACGCCACTGGTGATCTGCTGGAAATAGAGCGCTGGAAAAACGTGACCGATCACCCAGCCCCCGCCTTGCAGCGTTGACACCGGATAAAGCATACCGGAAAAATTGAGGGTCGGTAGCATGACAATAATCGCCGAGCCAAAAATCGCCGCCAGCTGCGTTGACACAAAGGCCGAAATGACCAGCCCCATGGCAGTTGAGGCGGTGGCAAACAGCACCGCACCAGCGACAAGCGCTGGAAAACTACCGGTGATCGGCACCTTGAAAAAGAACACCATCAGCGCCACCAATGTGGCAAAGCTGGCAAGGGCAAAGCCGATATAAGGCAACTGTTTGCCCAGCAAAAATTCCAGCTTGCCCGCCGGAGAGGCGTACAGATTGGTGATCGACCCCAGTTCCTTTTCGCGCACAACGCCAAGCGCCGTCAGCATGGTTGAAAACATATACATCAACAGCATGAGCACACCGGGGGAAATGGCGTAGACGCTGAGAAAAGCCTGATTATAGCGAAACCGCGTTTCAATATTGGCCAGTTTTGGTGGGGTCATATGAGCCGGAGCCCGTCGGGCCAGCTCTGCCAGATACGTGTTGAGCACGCCTTGCACATAGCCACGTGAGGTTTCCGCCTGAAAGGTCACAGCGCCATCAAACCACACGCCAACATCAGGCGTACGACCGGCCAGAAGGTCGCGGCCAAAATCTGGCGGAATGACAAGGGCGAATTTCAGCTCGCCACTTTGTAGACCGTAATCCAGTTGTGCGCGTGTTACCAGCGGCGTCTTCTTTTCGAAATAGCGCGACGAGGAAAAATTATCCAGAAACGAGCGGCTTTCCTGCGATTGATCTCGATCAAGCACCGCATAGTCCAGCTTTTCCACATCGAACGAAATGCCGTTGGCCATGGCCACGGCCAGAATGAGCGGTCCGAGCAGCGCGAACACCACGCGGATAGGATCGCGGATCAGCTCCATGGCTTCACGCCGGGCAAAGGCCCAGACACGGCGCACATCGAAAAAACGGCGCGCTGCCTTTTGCGAGGCCTTTGGTTCAACACCCTGCTCAAGCTGTAGCCCCCCCTGTTTGAGCGCAGACGCATCAGCCTCAACCGGGGGCGCATCGGCAGCGCTGGCCTCTTCCAGATGGCCGATGAAAGCATCCTCCAGCGTGGCCGCGCCTCTGGCCTTGCGCAGCTCGTCGGGCACATCCATGGCAAGGATCTTGCCAGCGTGCATCAGCGAAATGCGGTCACAGCGCTCGGCCTCATTGATGAAATGGGTGGAGATGAAAATGGTCACCCCATCCTGGCGCGACAGATTAATCAGCAAGCGCCAGAATTCGTCCCGCGCAATGGGGTCAACGCCAGAGGTTGGTTCATCAAGGATCAGCATTTCCGGCCTGTGGATCACCGCCACCGCCAGTTGCAGACGCTGGCGCACACCAAGCGGCAGGCTTTCAGGCAATTCGTCGGCCACATCAATCAGATCAAAACGCTCGATCATTTCTTTGATGCGTTCAGGTGCCTTCTCTTTGGGAATATCAAACAGGCTGGCATGAAGATCAAGATTTTGCCGCACGCTTAATTCGCCATAGAGCGAAAAGGACTGAGACATATAGCCAACGCGCCGACGTGTTTCCATGTCATTGGCATTGACCAGCTTGCCGAACAAGCGCGCTGTGCCTTCGCTTGGATTAAGCAGGCCGGTGAGCATTTTCATGGTGGTGGTCTTGCCGCAGCCATTTGACCCCAGAAAGCCGAAAATCTCCCCCGGCTCGATTTTAACGGAGACATGATCAACAGCGGTAAAATTCCCGAACCGCATGGTCAGCCCTTCCGCTTCAATGGCCAGTGGACCTTCATGCTGGCCGCGCGGTGGCAAAATAACCTCTTCGTGACCGGCACGTTTTTCCTCTGGCAAAAGCGCAATGAAGGCCTCTTCCAGCGTGGTGCGCCCGGTCTGTTTTTTCAGTTCATCAGAGGTACCGGTGGCCAGCACACGGCCTTCATCCATGGCGATCAGATAATCAAAGCGTTCCGCCTCTTCCATATAGGCGGTGGCGGTGATAACGCTCATCTGCGGGCGGCGCTCGCGGATCCGATCAATCAGCTCCCAGAACTGGCGACGCGACAAAGGGTCCACCCCCGTGGTCGGCTCATCAAGGATCAACAGGTCCGGGTCGTGAATAAGCGCACAGCACAAAGAAAGCTTTTGTTTCATGCCGCCAGAGAGCTTGCCCGCCGGTCTTTTGATAAAGGGATCAAGGCCGGTGCTGTGCAACAGATCATCAATGCGCCAGGCCCGCTCAACGGCGGACTGGCCAAACAGACGGCCAAAGAAATCAACATTTTCTTCAACCGATAAAGTCGGATAAAGATTATGGCCGAGCCCTTGCGGCATATAGGCGATGCGCGTGCACACCTCATTGCGATGCGCCCGATTGGCTATATCGCCGTCCAGCACCGATACCTCGCCCTTTTGGAGTATGCGCACACCGGCCACCAGTCCAAGCAGGGTCGATTTGCCGACGCCATCCGGGCCGATCAGCCCGACCATGCGACCAGAGGGAATGTCAAGAGCGACATCATCCAGCGCCACCACATCGGCGTAGTCGTGATGGACGCCCTTGAGCCGCGCAACAAAGGCAGCCTCACTCATTTCTCCGCTCCCTTTGCTGGTGTCTGGACGGATGGCAGTTTAACCTGAAGATAATCAGGCCACTTTGCCTCTGGCGACAGCCTGACATAGGCCATACCGGTGACCCCGGCCTTGACGCGCTTTGCATAGCGCTTCAGAACCTCTTGCGGCAAACGCACCTTGACCCGGAACATCAGCTTTTCGCGTTCCGTGCGGGTTTCTACATATTTGGGGGTAAACTGCGCATCAGAAGCGACAAAGGACACATTTGCCGGGATGACATATTGCGCCGCTGCATCAGGAACAATACGCGCCTGCGCCCCGATTTCCAGCCTGCCAATATCCTTTGTCGGCAGAAATATTGTCATATAAACATCTGATAAATCAAGCAGGGTCAAGACTTTGCCCCCTGCCCCGACAACCTCACCCTGCTGCGCCAGCCGATACTGGATGCGCCCATCGCGCGGGGCCAGCAACACATAATCCTTGAGGTTTTCCTCCAGCCTTTTGGCGCGCGCCTTGGCTGCAGTAATACCAGCTTTTGCCCGTTTGATCCCGGCGCTGGCCGAACGCTCCGCCGCTTTGGCCGTTGCCAGCGCAGCACGCCGCTGATCAACCGTTTCTCTTGGAGTATAGCCTTTTTTACCAAGAGCATAGGAACGCTTGTATTCTTTGTTGGCCAGAGCAACGTCGGTTTTGCGCTGGGCCAACAGAGCAACAGCCTGATCCAGTAGTTGCTCACTTTCCAGAACAGCCGCATTTGCTTCAAGAAGCTGGGCTTCCAGTTCTGCCGTATCCATAACAACAAGCACCTGCCCGGCCTCAACCGTGTCGCCTTCGCGCACCCGAATTTCCTTGATACGTCCAGGGAACTTGGCAGCGATATCTGTGCGCTGCACCTCAAGACGGCCATTCGAACTGGTAAAGCCTGACGGCAATTCGGGGGGCTTGTTGTTTTGCCAGACAAAAAAACCCGCTGCTGCTGCGAGTGCCGCCACCAGTAAAAAAGCACCTGTTTTCCAGATCATAAGCTTCCCTTCCTTTCTGGACTGTTCAGGTCAGGCAGGACGAATGAATGTCCCTGCCCAACTATTCCTTCATGTCCATCCGTTTTGCTTTTTGCCTCTTTCAACACCTCAAGCCAAAATTATCATTCACACTTGACTTGATTTTTAGTTAGTGATCTATTGCTAACATAAATGATTTTGATTGAGAAGTAAAAAAATCGCAATCACCGATCATCTTCCGCCGCGACAAGCGAACTCATATGCTCAGCTTCCTATCGGAAAGTGACATGATCGAGATCAAAAATCAGTCCAGCGCCCAAAATCTGGCATCTCGACCAGTGCTGATGATGAGAGAAAATAGTTTGAGACAACAACAAAGAGGTATCAAATGTTACACATTAAAAAAATCATGATCCTGTCTGCGCTTGCCACCGCAGCCCTGCCTTCATCACCCTCTTGGGCCAGCGATATTTTGAGCAAGCAACAGATTGCCACAGAAATTATTGGCAAGACGCTCAACGCCAAACGCATGGGCATGTCCGTCAAGATATTCTACAAAAAAGACGGCACGGTCAAAATGCATTTCCCGATCTTTTCTGGAGCTGGCACATGGAAATATAAGGGAGATGGTATATGCATGATGCTGACCAGCGGCCCGAAAAAAGGCAAGACCTGCCTGACCTTCGAACATTTAGGCGGCAATAAATATCGCAATTCGGAAGGGATTGAGTTTACGATCCCCAAGGAATGAAGCGCAGATAAAAAGCGAGAGACCGATGGAGCCACGAGTTAGAAAAAGCGCCAAAGAACGCAAGGCCGAAATCATTGAAGTGACCTTGCGTCTGGCGGGAGAGGTCGGACCTGATCGTTTGACAACTGAAGCGCTGGCCAAAGAGGTCGGCATTTCCAAACCCGGCATTTTCCGGCATTTTCCGACCAAAGGGGCCATCTGGGAAGCCGTTGGCCAGCATATTGGCAAGCTGATGCAAACGAAGATCGCCTTGACCAAGAAGAAGAAGAACGCCCGGCCCATCGATGAGTTGCGTGACTATTTTGTTGGCCATCTGCGGTTCATCGAAACCACTCCCGCCATCCCGGCCATTTTATTTTCGCGCGAACTCCATGCCGAAAATGACCAGCTGCGGACTTTTTTCGCCGGTCTGATCAAAAGCCGACACGCGCATTTTTCCAAACTGATCGCCGCCGAAATAAAGGCGGGGCATTTCAAAAAAACGATCGACCCCGACGACGCCGCCTATCTCATTCTGGCGCTTGTTCAGGGGTTGGCCATGCGCTGGTCTCTTAACAATCGCAGCTTCGATCTGCCAAAAGAAGGGCAGCGCCTGCTTGAACTTCAGCTAAATGGATTTGAAAAAACCGAATAAGAAAAACCCGCCGCAATATACCCGCAACCCCGCAAGGAATGGTGCGCACTCATGTCGAAAAAGTCAGGGAATTCGCCCCCACAAACAGCCTCCGATCAACGGACCCGTCAATTGCTTGACAGTCCGAGTTATCGACTGGCAACCAACGACCCCGACTTTCTTGAACATGATGATTTACGCGCCGTTCGCCTGCAACTGGAATATCAAAAACCCGAATGGACCCTGCAACAACAGAACGTGCGCTCCACGGTCATTGTCTTTGGCAGCGCCCGCCTGCGCTCACAAGAACAGCTTGATGCGCAAAGGGTTGAACTGCAACGCCGGATCACAGCCAACCCCAAAGATGCAGATCTCGCCCAGCAACAAGACATCCTGCAGCGACAACAAAAATATATCAGATATTATGACGAGGCCCGCAAATTTGCCGCCATCGTTTCCCAGCGTTTCATGGATGAAAAACGCAGCGATTTCATGATCGCAACCGGCGGCGGTCCCGGCATAATGGAAGCCGCCAACCGGGGGGCTGATGAGGTCGGCGCACGCTCCATCGGCTTCAATATAGACCTGCCCTTTGAACAGGTCCCCAACCCCTATATTTCGAAAGAGCTGTGTTTCCAGTTCCGCTATTTTGCCCTGCGCAAAATGCACTTTTTGATGCGGGCCAGAGCGCTTGTCGCTTTCCCCGGTGGCTTTGGCACCTTTGACGAGGTCTTTGAAATCCTCACCCTTGTGCAAACAAAAAAAGTCTCCGCCCTGCCGATTGTGCTACTGGGAAAAGAGTTTTGGTCACAAGCCGTCAATCTCGATTTTCTGGCCTCGGAGGGGCTAATCAGCCGCCAGGACCTGTCCTTGTTCACCATCGTCGAAACAGCAGAGGAGGCCGTCAACGTCATTCTGGATTACTATGAAGGCAAGCCGCCTGCATAGAACGCTATTTTGAAAGAAGGATAAAACCATCCCCATCACACAAATAAAAACTTTAAAACCAATCCTCAAGAACTCCCCCCTGTTCGCGCAACTCGATGATACTTTGCTGGATGATATGCTGGAACGGTTTCATCTTGAGCATTGGGACAAGAAGCGCTCGGTCCCCTTCGAGCAGATCAGAGACCGTTTTCATATCATTGTCTCGGGCCGCGTGCGCGTCGAGCGCATCAATGAAGATACCGGCCGCACCATCACCTTGTTTCTGCTGTCACCGGGCGATATTTTCGACGTGCTACAGCTTCTCACCAACAGCCCTTGTGAGGGCGTCCTGATTGCCATTGATGATCTGGAACTGTTGACCATCAGCACGACCCAGGCCCGCCAATGGATCGGCAGTCACTCCGAATTCAATCTCAGCTTTCTGCCCTATCTGGGCCAGCAGATCCGTACCCTTGCCCACCTAAGCGGCGACCTCGCCCTGCATGATACGGAAACGCGGCTGGCGCACCTCATCATGCGCCATCTTGATCGCAAGAAAGACGGCCATTTCCATATTCCTTTGATCAACAATCTCTCTCACGAGGTGCTGGCCAGTCTGATCGGATCGGTGCGCGCCGTCGTCAACCGCCATCTGCAACATTGGCGCAAGCGCGGACTGATCCGTCTCAATCACGGGCATATCCATATCGAGAAAATAGAGACTCTGCTAAACCGGACAGATCATTACCAGCTGCCAAAACCTGGCAACAAGAAATAAAGGCTGAGCCATAATTTTTGCCTCAGCTCCTCTATAGTCATATTGACGCAACCAACCCATTATCGTTCAATTCACAAAAAACTGATACCCAGGTTGCAGTCAAACCCTTGCCCCGCGCCATAAGCTCCAGATATCGCACGCTGTTTACCCCCCTGAATGCAGATCCGCTGTTTCAGGATTTAAACAAGCGTTCCCATCAACCTCTGGAGAGATTTCCCATGTCCATGCAAAATCAAACATTGCTAAAACGGGCCATGACCAAACAATGGCCGTTCTTCTGGGCTGGCATCACTTTTGGCATCGCGCAGGTGATCTATATGATCGGCCTGTGGGTGTCAAAGGTGCAAGCTGGCAAACCCCCATCCCTCAAACCCATCACCGTCACCACCGATCTTGGCAAAATGTTCCGGGGGCTGGAGGTGTCGTTTTACAACCTGTTCAACCTGCCCGATTTCGAGCTTTACGGCAAAGCCATTGACGGCATCGCCTCGACAGGCGGGGCGTTTATCCCGGGTGTCGGCTGGCCGATTGTCGGCATGATGATCGGCGGCTGGCTGGTGGCGACTTCCGAAAAGGAAAGCCGCATCTGGGCGCATTATCCGGCCCGCGTGCTGTTTGTCTCTTTCCTTGGCGGCATGTTGTTCAGCTATGGCACGCGGCTGGCGGGGGGCTGCACGCTCAACCATTTGCTCGGCGGCATTCCGCTGCTCAATATCCATTCCTTTGTCACCGCAGCGATGATGGCCGTTGGCGGCGCCACGGCCTTCTGGGTCATGAGCCGCACAGGCATTGCGCCCTATTTCAAACATCAAGAAACGCTTTCTTATGCAAAGGGCAATGATAGCGGCGAAGCGGCCACCTATAAAGCGGGCTATAACGGCACCAGACGACCAATCTTCTGGCTTGCCCTCCTGTTCTCGGTCGCCATATTTGGAGTTGCCGTTTATGGCGGGATCTTCAACCCGGAAAGCCTGCAACATCTCAAAAAAGGCGAGCTGGTTTCGTTCAGCAAGTCCGTCGATGCCAAGGGCTGGTTCTATGTTCTCACCACCCTGCTGGCCGGGATTGTTGGCGGCTTTGGTATGGCCAAGAGCGGCTTTGGCACCGAATGTTCGCTGGTCGCCATGGAAGTCGCGCA
>JAKIUO010000274.1 GCA_021647535.1 Hyphomicrobiaceae bacterium | reverse complement strand
CCGGGCAAAAGTGGTGTATAATCGGTCATGGCGATGTGAGGTTTCTCTGTGGGTGTCTGGTCTTGTTTCAACACCAAAACCATACGACATTACAACAGCTTGATCCACACCCGCCAACCAAATCAGGTTGCTTCATGAATAATTGGGGATAGACCCTTGACCGCTGTGCGCGCAGCACGCCCGCCCGGCTAGGGCAAGCGTCGCCAGACGCTTCTTTGCAAACCACCATAGCCTGACTATATTAAAACCATCGCCACCACAAAAACGAGGGGAACAAGCATGGCACTTTTTCGGCGCAACAAGGCGGATCAGTTTATCAATGAGGCGGTCGAGCAGACGCGCGGAGCAACAGAGGCGTCCCATGCGGGGCGGTTCGCCACGATACTTTCGGCCTTTGCGCTGTTATTTTCGGGCTATAGCTTTTACGAGACGGTTATAAAATCGGCTGATTTTGCCGTCTATGTCGCCCCGCGCATTGCTTATACTGACCCTAACAGTCCCGATCATCCGCTGGAGGTTTTTATCTTGCCGATGACGCTGGCCAATGATGGGGCGCGCACCGGTACTGTGCTGTCGATTGATCTGACCGTACACAAGCCGCGCACTGGCAAGAGCAAAAAGTTCTACGCCGCCAATCTGGGGACGTGGGGTGTTCAACCGCGCACGCCGTTCATGCCGGTGGCACTGCTGGGCAAGGATACCTGGTCGCAAGCTGTTCAGTTCATTCCGCGTGCCGGAGAAAAGGTCAAGCGCATCCTTGATATGGAGGCCAGCGATTATCGTTTTGAGTTGAGACTAAGCACGGCGTCTAGCCAAAGCGATCTGCCTTTTTTAAAGAACCGTATTCGCCCTCTTGATTTTGCCATGCAGACCGGCCCTACCGATTATCGCCGCTTCAACAGAACCGGCACACAGCCTATGTGGTCGAAGGACTATCAATCGGCCAAGACCGGAGGCCAGTAAATGAGCAATGATTCCCAGCAAAAACACCAGAGTAAAATGGAGCGCAAAAAGCAGGTGGTCGATGCCTCCATTGAGCGCGCCGACAAGGACAAGGGCCTCTTGCTGCTGCTCACCGGCAATGGCAAGGGCAAATCGAGCTCGGCCTTTGGCATGATCGCCAGAGCGCTTGGCCATGGTATGAAAGTCGGGGTGGCGCAATTTATCAAGGGGTGCTCTGACACCGGCGAAGAGGCATTTTTCAGCCAACAGGAGAGCGTCACCTGGCATGTGCTCGGCGAGGGCTTCACCTGGGATACGCAAGATCTCGCCCATGATAAAAAGACCGCCGAAAAGGGCTGGGCCGTGGTCCGCGAGATGCTCAATGATCCCTCATATGACCTCATCGTGCTCGACGAACTCACCTACCCCCTCAGCTATAAATGGCTCGATATCGACAAGGTTCTGGCCGACCTAGCGGCCCGCCCCCCAATGCAACATGTGGTCATCACCGGACGCGGTGCGCTCGAAGCCCTGAAGGATGCCGCCGACACCGTCACCGAACTGGCAGATAAAAAACACGCCTTTAGAGATGGCATCCGCGCTCAAAAAGGTATTGACCTTTAGAAGTCACACCAACGGAGCAGTTACGCAACCAGATCAGCGCATCCCAAAGACAATGACAGATTTGGTGAAAAACGACACGGACCAACGAAAGGGGATGTATAAGAAAGCATCTGCTCCCCCTTCTTTTTGACCGACATCGCGATGGTGTTGCTCATCCTCCAATATGGCCTGAACCGCATCAACAGCACGATGGTCACCAATGGATTTCAGATAGACAAGCTGATGTTCAAGATGCTCGGTAACAACAGATTCAACAGCCCAGGTACACGACATGATCCCCGTCTTGCCCATCAACGCCGAGACAAACCCCAGACACCATCCCCCAGCCCCACATAACCAGTAGCTTTTACACTTGATACCTTTACGTCTTTGAATTTCGGTCCAGAAAATATCAAGATGTTTGTACTCATCAGCCAGAAAATTTTCAAGCAAAGACACATAATCCCGCCTGAAAAAACGCGAGACAAAAATCTGTGCCCGATAAATATTTATAGCGCCAAATTCACCGGCATGATTGACTTTTAGAATTTTTTTAGCGGTGTCTACCTTGCTCGTACTGTCGCGATAATACAAATGGCACCTCCCTCTGCAGCATCAATTTATACCCCCGCAAACCGCACCACCAGCGCCAGACCAGCAGCGATGGCCAGCACCAACGGGATGCCCCAGTGCCTCCACAGCATCAGATAAGCACTGAGTACCGCCAGCGCGATGACCCGCCAGTCGAGACTGGCCCATTCCGGCGTCCACAGGGTGAGCGGACCGGCCTTTACCAGCTCAACCTTGCCGAAAAAGACATGCAGCGCAAACCACACTGACAGGTTGAGCACGACACCGACGACTGCTGCTGTAATGCCCGATAATGCCCCTTTGAGACGTGGCTGGTCGCTGATCCATTCGATATAGGGCGCCCCAGCGAAGATCCACAAAAAGCACGGCGCAAAAGTTGCCCAAAGCGCGACCAACGCCCCGGCAATGCCCAGTCCCCAGGCGGCAGCGCCTCCTTGTTGATAGGCCGCCAGATAGCCGACAAATTCGGTGACAAGGATCAGCGGCCCCGGCGTTGTTTCCGCCAGCCCAAGACCGTCCATCATCTGCCCGGCTTCAAGCCAGCCAAAGCGCGTCACCACATCCTGCCCCATATAGGCCAGCACGGCATAAGCACCGCCAAACGTCACCACGGCGAGTTTGGAGAAAAACCAGCCAATGCCGGTGAGCACATGGCCCTTGCCCAACATCAATGACAGCGCGACAAGCGGCACCAGCCAGATCGTCAGCCACAAGCCAACAGTCTTTAAGGTTTGCGCCGGGCTGATCGTAATTTTAACGCTCTTTTCGTGCGCGTCGGCATTTCTGGTGCGCAAAAACCCGTAGACCCCGGCCAGCAGGACAATCAGCGGAAACGGCAGCGCGAAAAAGAAAATGGCCACAAAGGAAACAGCCGCCACCAGCCAGTGCTCTGGCAGTTTTAACGCTTTTTTGGCGATGCGCAACAAGGCCTCGATGACAATGATCACCACCGCCGCCTTGACCCCAAAGAACAAAGCCTCGACCAGCGGCACATTGCCAAACGCGGCGTAAATCATCGCCAGCACC
>JAKIUO010000273.1 GCA_021647535.1 Hyphomicrobiaceae bacterium | reverse complement strand
GTAAAATATATTTCACTATCCAGCAGGATCAGGACAATATTCAAGCACAGATTGATAATCTGAGCGGGCGCAGCCATACAAAAAAGGCCTCAGTGATCCTTAGTCTACCCGCTGATCGCGCTTGTCACGCCGCTACCTAAGCGAAATTTCAAGGCCGACTATTCCGTCGAAGGGATTCTCGTGCGCAAAAAAAGCGTCATGATCACCCTCATAGATCCCCAGTTTACGCCAGTAAACCTTGAACAGCTCGTCGCCTCGGCCTATGGCACAACCCCAGCTGAAACCCGTCTGGCGCTAGCGCTCCTGCAAGGCTTGTCTGTACGTGAAAGCGCCGAACAGGCAGGCACAACGTACCAAACAGCGCGCTCGCAGTTACAGGTGGTCTTTCGAAAACTCGATGTGCGCAGCCAGTCTCATCTGGTCCACAACCTGACAAAAATATTCAACCATTCCAGTTAGAGTATTTCTGGCCAGTTATTCCAAGCGCCCTTTGGAAACCCATTTTGAAACAGGGGTTTGGGGACAAGTCCCATAGGCGCTAGGTTTAGCGCCAGTTCGCTTTGCTAATGGGCTATCGCCCATACCCATTCGGGGACAGCATCCCCGAACCCCAGCTTTTTTACAATCAAATGATAAAAAAAGGAGGGTTTGGGAGATTTTCTCCCAAGCGGGTTTGGGCGGCAGCCCGATTGCGAAGCAAGTTTGTCCGTAACCTAGCGCCTATGGGGACAAGTCCCCAATACCATCTGCAAAGATGCCAAGCCTCGCAGAGAGAAGAATTGGCTGGCGAAGACAAGCCGCACAGCGGCTTTTGAGGCAAAGCAATGGGTTGAGATACGGGGCGATTGGTATTAAAGCGTTACAGTTTTGCTCAAGGGGCGGAACTATTGCGGGCAAAAAGTATGGCGGGCAATTTTTCGGCATTCGCGCTGCGCGACGATGCGTTTCCAGCCCTTTGGCAGACGCCCTTTATTGCGTTTCTTAACGGTCTTGACGTTGAGAAAATAAAAGGCCCCATTCGTTGGATCATCGGCAAGGCCGGATAACACATCATCGACAACCGATGCCATATGCCGATATTCCTGGCTGTCTTTGGACAAGGCCAGCAGCTTTTCGCGGTGACGCAACCACGGCTCAAACTGCTTTCGGGCTGTCACCACATCAGAGATGGTGCGCCAGCCATACGGATTTTTTTTCCAACGGTTCTTGATGACATACGCCACGCCCATCTGCCCCAGCCGAGGTTCATGGCGGCTTTCCCAGATGGCGACACGGATCATCAGATCGCGGTCTCTGGCGCTGTAAAAATCATATGAGGCCGGCTTGCGCGCGACAATAATCGCAAAGATCAAGAGCCCTATCGCCGGGATCAGCATAGGCAATAACCGTCTGTAAAAAGAACCTTTGGACCACAACAATCTCGCTCTCCCCTTTGAACCGGCATAAAAAATGCAGTGTTTTCAACCTTATAATTGCTGCCAAACTTGTTAAGAAAAGGTTAACCATAATAATTCACAAATAAAATGTGACGGAGCTACAAATGAAGCTGCTTTCCGCTTGGCTTGGAATAAGGGGGCTAAAACTTCTTATCCACGAATTAACTTAGCTCGTGTCACTATTGACCATTTCAAGCCACTCGTCTTCAGATAGAACTGTTACATCAAGGCTTTGGGCTTTTTTGAGTTTTGACCCAGCGCCCGGCCCGGCCACCAGATAATCGGTTTTTTTGGAAATTGAGCCCACCACCTTGGCCCCCAGACGCTCGGCCCGATCCTTGATTTCAGCCCGCGAGAAACGCTCCAGCTTACCGGTAAACACCACAATCTTGCCGCTGACGATGCTTGACGCCTGCTCTTTCATGACAAATTCTTGTGGTGTCACTTCTTGCAAAAGCGCCTCAAGCACTTGTTCATTATGTTGCTCGGCAAAAAAATCGACAAGGGCACGGGCGACAATCGGACCGATACCATCAATATTATTCAACTCGCGCCAAGCCTCACTTTCCACATCAACAGCCTGCTTGCCTGCCTCAAAAACCTTGGTAAAGGTGCCATAGCTCCGCGCCAGTAATTTTGCTGTGGTCGCACCAATATGGCGGATACCAAGTCCATAAATGAAGCGATCAAGAGAAATAGAGCGCCGCTCATTAATCGCTGCGAACAGATTTCGAGCCGATTTATCCCCCCAGCCCTCACGATTTTTCAGCCGTGAAAGGCTGCCGCGATCGCGCTGCTCCAGCGTAAACAGATCGGCAGGGTTTTGCACCAACCCCCATTGCAAAAAGGCTTCCACCTGCTTTTTGCCTAGCCCGTCAATATCAAAAGCGTTGCGAGACACGAAATGCGACAGGCGTTCTGTGAGCTGCGCCTTGCAGGTCAGGCCCCCTGTGCAACGCCGCACCTTGTCGACTTCGCCCGAGGTCGGATGAATTTCACGAACCGCATGGGCGCCACATACGGGACAGGAATGGGGGAATTTGAACAAATGGGCCTCTGGCGGGCGCTGTTCAACCACCGCTTCCACCACTTGTGGAATGACATCACCGGCGCGCTGCACCACCACTAAATCGCCAATATGCAGATCCTTGCGGGCGATCTCGTCTTCATTATGCAAGGTCGCGTTAGACACCACAACGCCGCCAACCGTTACAGGTTCCAGCTTGGCCACCGGTGTCAGCGCCCCGGTGCGCCCCACCTGTATCTCGATATCAAGCAGCCGCGTCGTGGCTTTTTCCGCTGCAAATTTATGGGCAATCGCCCAGCGTGGCGAGCGCGACACAAAACCAAGGCGTTCTTGAAACTCCAGATCATTGACCTTGTAGACAACGCCATCAATATCATAGGGCAAATCGGCCCGCAGTTTTTCTATCTGTTTGTAAGCGCTGATCAATTCTTTATCGCTATGACAGACCTTCATCAGCGGATTGATCGGAAACCCCCAACGCTCAAAACTTTCAATGACCTCCATCTGGGTTTTGCCGGGCAGGCTCTCAACCTCACCCCAGGCATAAATAAAAACCTCAAGGGGACGTTTGGCGGTGATCTTTGGATCAAGCTGGCGCAGGCTTCCCGCCGCTGCATTGCGTGGATTGGCGAAGGGCTTTTGCTCCGCCGCGATCTGGCGTTCGTTAAGAGCGGCAAACTGCTCGTGGCTCATATAAAC
>JAKIUO010000272.1 GCA_021647535.1 Hyphomicrobiaceae bacterium | reverse complement strand
ACATTGGAGGTCAGTGAATTTGATACGCCGCTCTCTGGCCCGCGCCGCCTGCGCTTTGGCAAACAAGGCACGCTGTGGATCCCCGCCTTTAACGAGGGGGGCCTCATGCGCTTTGATACAAAAACCAAGATTTTCAAGACTTTCAAGCTGCCTTTACTGGCCACGGGCGAATATGAAATTCCCTACGCCCTCAATGTGCATCCCGAAACCGGCCATATCTGGATTTCCGCCAACCAGTCAGACCGCATCATGCGCTTTGATCCGGCAAGCGAAAAATTCACCAGCTATCCCTCGCCCACAAGAGTGACCTTCCTGCGCGATCTGATCTTCACCAAAGACGGCAAGATCTGCGCCAGCAACTCCAACCTGCCCGCTTACGCCATCGAGGGCGGGCGACCCGTGTTCATTTGCATTGATCCAGGAAAGCCGTAGACTCAATTCATATTGTTAAGCGTTGCCAGGCTCCACAAGCCCATACCTGATGAAATAAAGGCAATCGCAATGATGATCGCTGGCAAGGCCATGATCATAAAACCTGACAAGTTTTTCCCAGCATGGATTTTGTTGACGGCGTATCCCATGAGCAAACCAATAAGTATCAAAATGGCAATCGTAATCAAAACGGTCATAATCATGTAACCAACATTTGCCCCATCTGACTCCAAAATGCTTTTCAGCATAAAAATAGAGGCCAGAAGAAAATTAAAGACCCCAAATAGTCTGACAGGAATACGTTTGGCCGCCGAGAGACCCTCTACTTTTTGCTTCATGGTCAATGTTGCTGTCGGGGAAATTGTATCTGTCTGCATGAGAAATCCTCTTTAATATAAAGTAAGAAAAAAATGAATAAACGAATATAATCTGGGAATCATACCGATAGAATACAAGAGACCTGGCAAAAAATCATTCATATCGTGCCCATAGTAGCGAAAACAACCTGTAGATATTTACCAAAATATCGCCTTGCCACCATTTATAAATCAGATTGTCGCCGCGCGGCAGCTTTTCAGCTGGAACCAAAGGGTGACCCTTTGGAAACCATTTTGGGAGAAAGGGGGGAACGAGAAAAAACACCTCTCATCCCAATTGGGGTTTGGGGACAAGTCCCCAAGACTGTCTGTCAAGACGCCGTCCGGCGAGGACATTCTTCCGCCCTCACAATTTCCTACAATTCCGGTTTTGCAATCTTCCTCTCATGCTCTATGGTCGCCCGAACCATTTTACTCAACAATAAAGGATGTGACCGGCCCATGACTGCTGATCTAGAAAAAACCATTGAAGCGGCGTTTGAAAATCCTAATGATATCGGCTTTGACACCCAGGGCGAAATTCGCGAGGCCGTTGAAGAGACGCTGAACCTTCTCGATAGTGGCAAACTGCGGGTGGCTGAACCGATCAAGCCGCTGGAATGGAAGGTCAATCAGTGGGCCAAAAAGGCTGTTTTGCTGTCATTCCGCCTGAATGACATGCAGGCTATTTCTGGTGGTCCCGGCGGCTCTACATGGTGGGACAAGGTGCCGAGCAAGTTTGATGGCTGGGGCGAACAGCAATTTCGTGAAGCTGGCTTTAGAGCCGTGCCCCATTGCATCGTGCGCAAATCCGCTTATGTTGCGCCCACTGCCGTGTTGATGCCATGCTTTTTAAACCTTGGCGCTTATGTCGATGAAGGCACCATGGTTGATGCCTGGTCCACGGTTGGCTCTTGCGCGCAAATCGGCAAAAATGTGCATATTTCGGGCGGTGCCGGCATTGGTGGCGTGCTGGAACCCTTGCAGGCCAACCCCACCATCATCGAAGACAACTGCTTTATTGGCGCACGTGCCGAAGTCGCCGAAGGGGTGATTGTTGGCGAAGGTTCTGTCCTTTCCATGGGCGTCTTTATCAGCCAGTCCACCAAGATTGTCGATCGCGAAACCGGTGAAATCCACATGGGCAAGGTGCCACCTTATTCCGTTGTTGTCTCTGGCTCTCTGCCCGGCAAACCGCGCGATGATGGCAAGCCTGTGCCTTCACTTTATTGCGCCGTCATTGTCAAAAAGGTTGATGAGCGCACCCGGTCGAAAACCGGCATAACAGAATTGTTGCGCGACTAAGGACACCCACAAAAATGATCGAACGATTTGTCTTGTATTTTTGTCCGTCAGCATCGTTCTGCAAAGGGTTATGTAGTAGGCTACACGCCCCTTTGCACGCCTGCCTGACGAACAAAACTTCTTACGTCAAATCTATTCGCTAATTTCTGCGTGTGTCCTAAGGGGCATGTGGGCGTTAGAGCGCTAGAGCAAATTGCGCTCACTCGCAATCGGCTCTAGTTCCTTGGAAACCTGATTTTGGGATGAATCATGGATTCGAAATTTCTGCTTTCGAGCCTCAAGGGGCGTATCCGCCGCTGGCACTGGTGGATTGCCACTCTATTCATCACATTGGTTGATTACGCCATTTCCATTCCGATTCTGTGGTTGCTGGGCGGGGATCCGAACTATTACTGGAACGATGCCTTACCGACAAAAGAGGTCGCCCTAGCGGACATCACCGCCTTTCTCGCCACTCTGCATTTCTCTCTTGCTGTCGATATAAAACGCATCCACGACCGAGGGCGGTCAGCCTATTTGCTCGTCCCCCTCTATTTGTTCAGTCTGGCGCTCATTTTTTCGCAAAGCCTTGACTGGTCGCAGGGCATCATCTGGCTACTCACAAGCGAGCTAAAAGGCACCCTGCCCTTTGAGGCCTATGTGTTGGCCGCATTTTTTGTGATCATACTCACCTATTCCTTATGGATGCTCATTGAACTGGGATTTAGAAAAGGCACGATTGGCGACAACAAATATGGCCCCGATCCACTGCAACCGTTAACCCCACCGTCAGATGAGACTATTTAACCAATTGGATTTGCATCAAATCTGCTTCATGATCCTCCTCACACAAAATAACTCCTCACTAAATAGAACATATGAGGCCCCTCATGAACTGGATAGATCTGCTGCTTGGCACCAAAGGCCGCATCAACCGCAAAACATTTTTGATTGGCCTTGTGCCTATTTTGGTGTTGCTCGCCCTTCTCTATATCTACCTCAAAATGCTGACAGGCTTTTTGCCGCGCTGGGTCGATATTGCCCTGACCCTCCTCATTGCTCTTGAAGCGTTCTATTTCAGCGCCAATCTGGCCAC
>JAKIUO010000036.1 GCA_021647535.1 Hyphomicrobiaceae bacterium | reverse complement strand
CCATGTGGGCTTCAGAACTGGCCGAACAGCAATTTGCCGATTTGCGCCAGGAAATCGAGCCAAAAGACCATTTTGATGTGCCTCTTATTGAAGACCAGCAGCATCATAACGACAAATAGACAGCACTATAAATGACTTATACCAACTGCCCATTCCAGTCATTTTTTTTCACAGCGCCGTATAATCATCCTATACTGATCAAATATATATAGAATGAGATTTGATCTGGAGAAAATCATGAAACTCACCGGAGCCGGTTTTCTGTTATTATTCGTGCTGATCAATTCAACGACAGCCCATGCCTGCACTCTAGCTGACGCCCAAAATAATTTCTCGCAATTCAACCGCGTGTTTTTATCCTATAATCGCGCCATTATCGCACAAAAAGATCGCCCGCCCGCAATCGTAACACAAAGTGATGCGCAAGCCACCTCGCAAACAGATACCAACACTGAAGCGCTCAACACGCCAAAAATTGATGAACTTGTGACCCTGCTTGAAAAACGCGCCAACATCATTAAACAAACCGCTGTCATTCGCAAACTGTTTGCCGAGGAAGTGCAGCAAAAGCCTGATATGAAGACGGCAGACGATCTTAATCCGGTCATCTGCGAAAAATTTGCTGTCCTCGCCAAAGACCATAATATTATTATTCACATATCGCCAGTGCAAGAAAAGCCCCTGGTCTGCACCAAACAAGATCTGAACCCGCGCTTTATTGCGGCGACCCGTAGGCAAAGAAAACTGACCCTGGCTGGCAAAGTCAATGGCAAGGAACGGGTCAGCTATCTAAAAATGCTCCAGGAATTCAAGAACCACGCAAAGAGCAACTTCGACCTGGCCTGCCGCACCCTGCACAAATATGAAAAACGGCTGAAAGCAGAAAAAGGCGACGAATAATCCCAGCCGCCCTATATGGGAGCCATTCTCGAAAAAATTGCTTCGCAAGCGGGCTGCCGCCCATTATCCGCTTTCTGGCCCGCTTGAGAGCAGACCTCCCAAGGCCATTCAATTCTAACGCAAACTCGCTTTGCGACGGGGCCAGCCCCGAACCCCGTTGGAGGGATACCCCAAACCTCCCGTTTTTCTATCATCAAATTCAAAAAGTAAGGGGTTTGGGGAACTCGTTCCCCAAGCGGGTACGGGCGGCAGCCCGTTTGCGAAGCAAAACTTTGAGAATTGAACGGCCCCCATGAAGAGGACATAGCGCATCGGTTATTTCGCCAGCTTGCCCCACATATCATAGTCATTGCTGTGCGTGAGTTTCACTTTGACCAGTTCTCCAACTGACAGCTTCGCGCCATCATCAATGAATATATTGCCATCCACTTCTGGTGCATCCCAGCTAGAACGGGCAATCGCCCCTTCTTTGTCGGCCCCGTCAATAATGACCTCAACGGTCTTGCCAACGCGCGCCGCCAGCACTTGCGTACTGACCTCTTGCTGCACTTCCATCAAACGCTCATAACGCTCGGTTTTGATTTTAGCGGGCAGGTGATTATCCAGCTCATTGGCCGGTGCGCCCGTCACATCTTCATAGGTAAAACAACCTACACGGGTCAGCTTGGCTTCACGCAGCCAATCGAGCAGCAATTCGAAATCCTCTTCCGTCTCGCCGGGAAAACCAACAATAAAGGTCGAGCGAATGGCCAGATCTGGCACTTGTGCGCGCCACTTATGCAGGCGCTCCAGCATTTGATCACCGCCACTGCCTTTGCCGCCCGGACGCCTCATACTCTTCAGTAAACGAGGGCTGGCATGTTGGAACGGCACATCAAGATAAGGCAAAATACGCCCGTTGGCCATCAACGGCAAAAGCTCGTCCACATGGGGATAGGGATAGATATAGTGCAAGCGCACCCAGATCCCCAGATCCCCCAAAGCATCAGCAAATTCTGTCAGGCGCGTCTTCACCTGCTTGCCGCGCCACTCTCCTGTTTGGTACTTTAAATCAACACCATAGGCGCTGGTGTCCTGCGAAATGACCAACAGCTCCTTCACCCCGGCATTGGCCAGCTGCTCTGCTTCACGCAACACATCACCGACAGGCCGCGAGTGCAATTTGCCCCGGATCTGTGGAATGATGCAGAACGAACAGCTGTGATTACAGCCTTCGGAAATTTTCAGATAGGCATAATGGCGCGGCGTCAGCTTCAGCCCACCGGGCGGCACCAGCATCGTCTTGAAATTATCGTCGGGCGGCAAAGCCTTATGCACCGCCTTCACCACCTCGGCATAGCGATGTGGCCCCGTCACCGCCAACAATTTGGGGAATTTTTCACGCAAGGCCTCTTCGCCAATCGCCAGGCAGCCCGTCACAATGACCCGGCCATTTTCGTTCATGGCTTCCTCAATGGCATCAAGGCTCTCGTCACGCGCACTATCAAGAAAACCGCACGTATTGACGATGACCAGATCCGCGCCTTGATAGTCCGGCGCGATTTCATAGCCTTCAGAGCGCAAGCGCGTAATGATGCGCTCACTATCCACCAGCGCCTTGGCGCACCCCAGGCTGACCAGCCCGATTTTTTTCATTTTTTGTTCCATAGGGGTTTTTGCACAGGTCAATTGAAGCCCGTCAAGCCGGTTTCGCTGCCCGCGACGAGCAAATAGTGGATTCATGTCGCTTTTTGTGTAGGATGCATCAAAATTTGAAAGAATCACTTTGAACCAGGCGGGATGGAGACAAGACAATGGCGCAAGATGGGGCAATGGCTGTAACAGGCAATCTGATGGCGGGAAAACGCGGCCTTATCATGGGGGTTGCCAACAAGATGTCCATCGCCTGGGGCATTGCGCAAGCCCTGCACCGCGAGGGCGCGCAGATTGCCCTGACCCATCAAGGGGGACCACTTGAAAAGCGCGTTCTGCCACTGGCCAAACAGTTGGGCTCTGAGCTGGTGATCGAATGTGATGTCTCGTCTGCCAGCTCTCTGGATGCCACCTTCAAGGCCATTGAAGATCAATGGGGCGAACTTGATTTCGTTGTCCATGCCATCGGTTTTTCCGATAAAAAAGAGCTTGATGGGCGCTATGTCGACACCAGCGAAGACAATTTCAGCCAGACCATGCTGATCTCCTGCTATTCTTTCACTGCCATAGCCCAGCGCGCCGAAAAGCTCATGAAAAAGGGCGGTTCCATGCTGACCCTGACCTATTATGGTGCTGAAAAAGTCATGCCACACTACAATGTCATGGGGGTCGCCAAGGCCGCGCTGGAGGCCAGCGTGCGCTATATGGCCGAAGATCTGGGCAAACAGAATATCCGCGTCAACGCCATTTCTGCTGGCCCCATCAAAACACTGGCCGCCTCGGGCATTTCCGATTTTCGCTATATTTTGAAGTGGAACGAATATAACTCGCCCTTGCGCCGCACCGTCTCCATCGAAGAGGTCGGCGATGCCGGACTTTACCTTTTGTGTGATCTGTCCCGCAGCGTCACCGGTTGCATTCATCATGTCGATGCCGGTTATCACGTGGTCGGCATGAAGGCCGAAGACGCCCCGGATATCTCGGTTGAACAAAAAAAGTAAAGCCTGTCGCCCCCTCCTCCAGAAAGGCCTTTATTCCCTTCTTTTGCAAAAAACACGACCGCAAGATGATTTTTTCACGCACAGCGCGTCGTTATACCCTTGACAACATTTGATTATTAGCCCCTTTTAAATAGATTAATTTTGATTAACTTTTGCTTGGGGGCAATTTCATGCGTAAATTTGTACTATTCCTTGCTCTGCTGATGGCTATGCCATTGGCAGCCAGCTTCGCGACGGCGGCAACTCATTTTACTGTCCCCGGATTTAAAAGAATAGCGGTACGGGCCAACAGGACGACAAGGGTGTCCTATCATGCCCAGTATAACGGCACTTGCCAGCGGCGTTATCGCACCAGCATCATCATCACCACACGCCCAAGACATGGCCAGCTAAGAGTGCGCAAAAGAGTAAGACGCCTGCCGCGCAACCATCCTGAATTCCGTTGCCGAGGAAAGCGCATTTGGACTTACAGCGTCTATTACAGACCAGACCGTGGCTATCGTGGTCGTGATTCCTTTGGTTATGTGGTGACAGGTCTGTCTTCAGATCCACGCGTCGGTTCACGTTATTTCGGCGTTAGAGTTCGATAAACGGGCGCTTTAGGTTAAAAACCCTCTTTTTATCAAGAAATATCGGGTAAAAACATCGCACTAAAAACCCGAGGCTTGCATGAGGGCCTCGGGTTTTTTATATTGACCCCATGGATACTGCAACACCAATAATATATCTTGTTCGCCATGGGCAGACCGACTGGAATGCCCATCGTCGTCTGCAGGGTCAGACCGAAATCCCCATGAATGATTATGGGCGATCACAGGTCATTGCCAATGCACACAAACTTGCGGCTGTCATGGATGACCCGGATATATTTAACTATGTGTCCAGCCCCATCAGCCGCGCCCGCGAAACCTTGCAGATCTTGCAACAAACCCTTGGCCTGCCAGCGGACAATATACAGATTGATGACCGTCTGAAAGAGCTGCACTATGGTGAATTTGCCAGCCATACCTGGGAAGAACTGCGCGAAATCCGTCCCGATGACGTTATGCAAAGATTTGACAATTCATGGGATTATGTCATTCCGCGCGGCGAGTGCTATGCCCAGCTGTCGCGCCGCGTCTTAAATTGGCTGGCAGAAATAGAACAAGACACGGTGGTGGCCGCTCATGCTGGTGTCAGCCGCGTGCTGCAAGCCCATTTCAGCCAGCACCCACACAGAAATGAAGTGGCCTTCTTGCAAGCCCCACAAGACCGCATACTGGTCATAAAGGACGAGCAGATCAGCTGGCTATAGCCGTTTTCACAACAGTTTTCCTGGGTTTAATATACCTTTTGGATCAATGGCTTGCTTGATGGATCGCATAAGATCCAGCTCGACCGGATCTTTGGCCTCTTGCAGCATTTCGCGCTTCATATGGCCAATGCCATGCTCTGCCGATATGGAGCCATTGAACTGCATAACCAGCCCATGCACCAACTTTGAGACCTCTTCCCAGCGATCCAGAAAATCCTGTTTGTCCATGCCCTTGGGCTGCGAGATATTATAATGGATATTGCCATCACCAAAATGGCCGAACGGCACGGGACGACACCCGGTAACGAGCTCACCGACAGCCGCATTGGCCTCTTCGATAAAGCTTGGTATCGAGTTGATCGGAACTGAAATATCATGCTTGATACTGCCGCCTTCAGGCTTTTGCGCTCCTGACATGCGTTCACGCAAGGCCCAGATAGCGGCGCGCTGCTCAAGCGAGCTTGGCAAAGCCGCATCCTCGACAATCCCCCGTTCAAATCCCTGCTCCAGCAGGTCCGCCATGGCTTTGTCACCTGCACCGCCCCCGGTAAGGCTGGAAATTTCCAGCAAGGCGTACCATTCATGAGGCGCGGCCAGCGGATCCCTCGCCCCACTCATATGGCGCAGGACAAATTCAAGTCCGCGACGGGGCATAATTTCAAAAGCAGTCAACTGCCCACCGGCTTTTTCCATGGCAAGCGTATAAAGCGCAGCGATCTGCTCAAGACTGTTTAATCCCACATAGGCGGTAGCGCGCTCACGTGGATTGGGGAATATTTTCAAAACCGCCGCCGTAATAATCCCTAGCGTGCCCTCCGAACCGATGAACAGATCGCGCAAATCATAGCCGGTATTGTCTTTTTTCAAGGCCCGCAAGCCGTTCCAGATGCGCCCATCGGCCAACACGACCTCCAACCCCAGACACAAATCACGCATATTGCCATAGGCCAGCACGTTGACACCGCCCGCATTGCTGGCCAGATTGCCGCCGATCTGACACGAACCTTGCGACGCCAGCGACAAGGGAAACAGACGATCCACCTCCAACGCCCGGTTTTGCACCTCTTCCAGCGTCACCCCGGCCTCAACATGCAGCACATTGCCATCAGGGTCTATTTTTCCAACCTTGTTCAACCGGCTGAGGCTGATAACAGCCTCATTCTCAGCATCAAAAGGAATTTGCCCGCCGACAAGCCCCGTATTGCCCCCCTGGGGCACGATTTTCACCCCCTCTTGACTGGCCAAAACCATAATCTGCGCAACTTCTTGCGTATTTTCAGGGCAAAGCACCATCGCCGCCCGGCCCCGGTAGCGATCCCGCCATTCGCACAAAAAAGGCGTCATATCATCGCCGGTCAACACATATTGATCACCAATTATTTTCTTAAACTGCTGTATGAGTTCCATATTCACCTCCGTTGAGCACCCGACGGCGCTTGCCCTCGCCGACCTATTCTTCAATCTGCGATGCCAGGCAGCCTATTCAGCTGGAACCAAAGGCTAGCCTTTGGAAACCATTTTGACAATCGGGGTTTGGGGACTAGTCCCCAAGACTATCTGTCAAGATGCCCGCCCGGCGAGGGCAAGCTGCAAGGCAGCTTATTTTTCCGGGCGCGGCGCGGCAGCTCGCTGCAGGCGGTCATTGATCGCCGTGCCCAGTCCCTCGTGCGGGATCGGCATGACGGCGATGGTTTCAATACCCGTATCATCGAGAATATGCAAATAGGCGTATAAATTGCTGGCCGCTTCAGCCAGATCGCCGTTTGGGCTCAGATTGACGCCGATGACTTTTTTGGGGGCCTCTGGTCCAAAGGCCAACATCATTTCACCTTCGCGCACATCTTTTGCGTTGAGACGTAGCCGGGCGTTTGGCGCGTAATGGCTGGGCAGACGACCAGGAGAGCTGGGACGTTGTGGGTCCACCTGACTTTCTGAGTGAATGATCAACTGGTCCTCCCCCCCCAAAAGCTCTACGATTTTTTCTGCAGGGATGGCTCCAGCCCGCAACAACGCCGCCCGCCCCCCTCTTTGTGCGAGAATGGTAGACTCAAGACCGTGGGAACAAGGCCCCCCATCGAGGATCAGCGCTACCTGCTCGCCCAGATCCTCTTCCACATGCTCGGCTTCAGTCGGACTGATCCGGCCAGAGCGGTTGGCGCTAGGCGCAGCAATGGGACCATCAAAATTTTGCAGCAGGGTAAGCGCCACCTCACCAGCTGGCACCCGCAGCGCAATGGTCGCCAAGCCAGCGGTAATACGCGCCGAAAGAGCGCTGCCCTCGCGCACAGGCACAACAAGGGTGAGCGGGCCGGGCCAGAAATGTTCGGCCAGCTTGAGAGCCAGCCCATTAAAGTGGCCATAGTGGCGCGCCGCTTCAAGATCTTTGACATGTACGATGAGCGGATTGAGCGACGGACGGCCCTTGGCAGCAAAAATCGCTGCCACAGCCCTGTCGTTTTGTGCATCGGCACCAAGTCCGTAAACCGTTTCTGTTGGGAAGGCCACCAACTCCCCACGACGCAAAGCCGCCACAGCTGTTGCTATGGCGGCCTTGTCAGGTTCGACAATAAGTTCGGCTGGTTTAACCGTTGGTGCCACTCTGTTTGTTTCGCCCATCAGATGTAAGGTTGGTGCGAATTCTGTCGGCATATGACCGCAGCTGGCCTTTTCCTCTGATCTTGGAGAAGTTTGAGCGTTCCATATTGCCCATCAGCTGATAGATACGACCATTAACATAGACGACTTCGTCGCTGTTCATGATCTTGTCATAGCCTTCTTCGGCCACTTTATCAACATCGAGGAACATTCTGGCTGGCAGCTGTGAAGTGATCTGGCGCTTATCGGCCTCATCATGCAGTTCACTCTTAAAGAAGCCAGGACACAGAGCCAAAACCTTGACGCCTGTTCCCTTCAGTTCTTCAGCATGTGCCTGAGAGAACTTGATCAGGTAAGACTTGGCAGCGCCATAAAGCGTATAGCTGCCTGTTGGTGTAATGGTTCCAACAAAGGAAGAGACATTGATGATGCGACCATAACCGCGTTTCACCATGCCAGGCTCAAACAGGTAAGACAGCTGTGAAGGCGCTGTGATCATAAGCTGCAGGAAGTCCCTGTGCTTCTCCCATTCGGTTTCCTGATAGAAACCTGGAATGGCCAGACCAGCATTATTAATCAGCCCGTCAACTTCGATACCCTGCTCTTCGCATTCATCGAAAATTTTCTGAGGTCCGGCAGGATCCGCCAAATCGACAGAAATCAGTGTTGTGCGAACACCATATTTCTTCTCGATCTTGTCAGCCTGCTCACGCAACTTGTCCTTGCGCCTTGCCGTCAGAACGATATTAAAACCATTTTTTGCAAAAACATCTGCGAAGGAAGCGCCAAGACCGCCAGACGCACCCGTAATCAATACTGTGCGCGCACCTTTGTTTCCATCAATCGCGTACAACTTGCCTTTTTTCTTGCTTAAAAGCTTGCCAATACCCTTGCTCATTACCCCGTTACCTCCAAAAATTCTAGACGCATAAAAACTCATCAGTTCAAGTTAGCGGCGGAAGCTAACAGCTTCCTTTTAAGATGCAACCCTTTTTTGTTTTATATATCCCTATAAGGGAAACTACAGACGCATTTCCGTGCAACCAGTACTCAGCTCAACCACTTGCAAACCCCTCTAATTATAGGGATACTGCCTATATCATAGTTATTAATAACCTGTATTTTTCACTGCGACAACAAGTCTTGTTTATTCGACCTATTTCGCACAGTCAATATCTACCGATGGTTGTATATGAATCTGCATAAGTTTCATTATCACATACAAGCCTGGCTTAAATATCAACGTTGTCGCATATGGAGTAACATTAACCCACACCCCAACAGAAGCAAAACAATCAAATCTGGTTCATAATCTATAAACGTGCCATACTCTGCCGCAGGCCGTTCATGAACTTTGCTTTACCAGATAAGGAACTTCAGCCGGTCCTGGACCCTTCGCACCTCAAGGCGCATACTCTTATGACAACGCTGTTGCTCTCCCACCCACACTGCACACACCACGAAATACCAGGGTCGCCCGAGACACCGGCGCGTCTTGAGGCCATTGAACAGGCTCTACAATCCTCACAATTTTCCAGACTGCAACGTGAAGACTGCCCCAGCGCCAAACAAGAGCAAATCACCCGCGCTCATACGAAGGCTTATGTCGAAGCCATCGAGAGCCATACACCAGATAAGGGCAATTTTTGGATCACCGGTGATACTTCTTTGTGTCCGCACAGCTATGAAGCGGCCAAAAAAGCGGCTGGCGGGGCCGTCCGCGCCGTTGATGCCATACTGACAGGAGAGGTCAAAAATGCTTTTTGCGCCATTCGCCCGCCGGGCCACCACGCCGAAAAACAGCAGGCCATGGGTTTTTGCCTGTTTAACAATGCCGCTATTGCCGCCCATCACGCCCGTCACAAACACGGTCTGGAGCGCATTGCCGTCATTGATTTTGACGTGCACCACGGCAATGGTACCCAAAACATATTCTGGGAGGAACCAGACTTTTTTTACGGCTCCACTCATCAAATGCCGCTCTACCCTGGCACGGGTGCTGTCAGCGAAACAGGGGCCAATAACAATATCGTCAACACGCCGCTCAATGCCGGGGCCGATGGCGACAAGATGAGAGAAGCCTATAATGACCGACTGTTTCCCGCTCTGTTCGATTTTTCCCCGGACCTCATTCTGATTTCGGCAGGCTTTGATGCCCATATTGACGATCCACTGGCCGGCCTATGCTTTTCCACAGAAGATTTTCGCTGGCTCACGCTCAAACTTGCCGAATTTGCCGATAATCATTGCAATAGCCGCGTGGTTTCCCTGCTCGAAGGTGGCTATGACCTTGAGGCGCTTGGTGACAGCGTTGCTGCACATGTTGAAGTTTTGCTGGATGCCGGGCTATAATATAGCCAGCGGCTACAAGCGATTTGGCTGCTGACGGGTGAACCTCTTTGATCGGACAACGGTCTTTCGCAAACTTTGTCAGATCGGCCAGTGTTTTGAGTATACCCATATTGAACCTGACAAGATGCACCTGACATGATAAACTTGACGAGGACATAATCTCTATGACAGCACAATCTGAAGCAATAGCAGTGAACAAAATGAGCTTCGAACAGTCTTTGAAAGAACTCGAAGAAATTGTCTCGCGCCTTGAACAGGGTAATGTCGAGCTGGAACGCTCCATTTCGATCTATGAGCGCGGTGAAAGCTTGCGCAAACATTGTGATGAATTGCTCAAACGGGCCGAAGCCAAGGTGGAAAAAATCACCCTTGATGCCACCGGCACCCCCAACGGCACACAAGCCATTCATATTGAATAACAGGAGTATGTTATGCGTCTCATTGTAAAATTCGCCTTGATTGCAGCTCTTGCGACAAGCCCTTGGCTAATGCCGCACCCCAAGGGCGCACTGGCCAGCGAGCCAGAACAAGAGAAGACAAAACCGGTTTTCTCCCCGGCACAGCGTCTTGAACAGGGACAAAAGCTGGCCAGCAAAAAATGCGCCTCATGCCATTCCATCAAGCGCACAGGCGACAGCCCCAACAAAGCCGCCCCGCCCTTTCGCACATTTGCCGACAAATGGCCCCTTGAGAGCCTTGAAGAAAGTCTGGCCGAGGGCATTGTCACTGGCCACGCCGAAATGCCGGAATTTGTCCTGACGCCGCCCGAAATCGATGCTTTTTTAACTTTTCTTGGCTCACTACAAAAAGACCAATAGGAATAGCAATAACGCTGCCCCACTCGCGCAGCGCATTTACGTCCTTATACCAGAGGGTTATTTAAATTGACCGCTTTTTTAATGAGGGGCTCTGCCCCTGCGACCCTGCCAAAGGGCTAGCCCTTTGGAAACCCATTTTACAACAGGGGTTTAGGGGCGAGCACCATAAGCGCCAAGTTAAATTCCTTCTCGTTTCCACGCAGAGCTTGGGAATCAGAAAAATATTGATCTCGCCAGCGCAGAAAATATCACGCGCTCAATCGCGCTCAATCGCCATGGCGATGCCCATGCCGCCGCCGATACACAAGGTCGCCAATCCCTTATTGACATCGCGCCTGATCATTTCGTGAACCAGTGTCACCAGAATACGCGCCCCGGATGCGCCGATGGGGTGCCCCAATGCGATGGCACCGCCATTGACATTGACGATCGCCGGATCAAGGCCAAGATCGCGATTAACATAAAGGGCCTGTGCCGCAAAGGCTTCGTTGGCCTCGACCAGATCAAGGTCATCAATGGTCCAACCGGCACGCTGCAAACATTTTTGTGTCGCTGGAACAGGGGCGGTTCCCATAAAACGGGGATCAACCCCTGCTGTTGCAAATGATTTGATCACCGCCAACACTGGCAATCCCAGCTCATGGGCCTGACCGTGCGACATAACCAGTAGCGCCGCCGCCCCGTCATTACTGCCCGACGCATTGCCTGCTGTCACCGTACCGTCTTTTTTAAAGGCAGGCTGCAATCGCGCCAGACTATCCATGCTGGTGCCAGGGCGCGGATATTCATCACGCTCAAAGGTCGCGGCAGGCCCTTTTTTCTGCGGCACCTCCAAAGGCACGACCTCATTTATAAAGCGTCCCTGCTTGCGCGCAGCATCTGCTTTGGCCTGCGAGTTCACCGCAAATTCATCCTGCTGCTCACGGCTTATATTGAAGTGCTCAGCGATATTTTCTGCCGTCAACCCCATATGGCAATCGTAAAAGGCATCCCACAAGCCATCAAGGACAATGCTGTCCTGCAAGTTCCAGTTGCCAATCTTTTTGCCCTCTCTTGACCCCGGCAACAAATGCGGCGCATGGCTCATGCTTTCCTGCCCCCCGGCAATGACAATACGCGCTTCCCCTTCTGACACAGCCTGCGCCGCGAGCTGTACCGCCTGCAAACCGCTGCCGCACACACGGTTGATGGTCATGGCGGTTGAGCCATGAGGCAGCCCGGCTTTAAGCGCACACTGGCGTGCCGGATTTTGCCCGGCCCCGGCACACAACACCTGCCCCATAATGACTTCATCGACAAAGGCGGGGTCGAGCCCGGTATCTTCGAGCAACTGGCGCACCACCACCGCACCAAGATGCGCGGCATCAAGGCTGGAGACAGCCCCGCAAAGAATACCAATCGCCGTGCGACGAGCTGCAACAATGACCGCCCCTTGCGCCATATCCATATCCTTTTCATAAGAGCTTGATCATACACCCCCCCGATGCCATCATAGCCCCTCTTCCCTAGCGCACCAGTCAAACCGTCTCAAGCCTTCGTGATGGTTTTGCTCCAAACTCCAGCCACTTGAGAAACCCGACCCCCACCAATCTTGAGGCATACTAACAATCAAATAATACCAACGCTCCATTTAGAAGGGCCTGTTTCAGCTTTACCAAGACATCAGCCATGCTATTCTCCCTCCTCACAACAAGAATCATCATCTACCATCGTAAGAGCACGACTTAAATACAAACAAGGGACAAAAGAAAACATCATGGAACAGCATCCATTTGCACAATATGTAGCGATCCTTGGACGAGGAAAAACACTCTCGCGCCCCTTGACATTTGATGAAGCCAGAGACGCCATGGCAATGATCCTGCGTAATGAAGTGCGCCCCGAACAAATCGGCGCTTTCATGATGCTTTTGCGCTTTCAGGAAGAAACACCGGAAGAAGTCGCCGGCTTTGTCGAGGCGGCGCGCCAGACCCTGGATCTGCCGACCGCCTTGCCGCAAGTTGACCTCGACTGGTCTTCTTATGCGGGCAAGCGCCTGCAAATGCCATGGTTTATCCTGTGCGCTTTGCTGCTGGCAGAAAATGGCGTGCGCGTCGTCATGCATGGTTCCGAAGGCCATACGCCGGGGCGTGTCTATACAAAAGACACCTTGCAAACTCTGGGGTTTCCCATCGCAGCCAGTCTTGCCCAAGCTGCGCAACAGGTTGAAAAAACCAACTTCACCTATATCCCGCTTGAAGTCATGAGCCCCAGACTAAAAGAGCTGCTTGACCTGAAGCCCATTCTTGGGTTGCGCTCCCCCTTGAATACATTTCCGCGCCTGCTCAATCCCTTTGCTGCCCCGCATGTCTTGCAAGGTATTTTTCACCGGGGTTTTCTGGCCACCCATGCTGAAGCTGGACAAATTCTCGGACAACCGCATCTATCGGTTTATCGTGGTTGTGGCGGCGAAATCGAGCGCCGGGCCAACAAGCCAACAGAAGTCCTCAGCCTGCACAATGAGGAGCTGTCGACCGAACGCTGGCCCCGCCTTCTGGACGACCCACGCCAGGAAGCTGATCCGGCTCTGGAAAATGTCGACCGTCTGGCCGCCTTCTGGCGCGGTGAATTGCAAGATGAATATGGCGAAGCCGCTGTCACCGGCACACTGGCCATCACTCTGCGCCTGCTGGGCCGCTCAAAATCCATAGAAGCTGCCGAGCAGGACGCCAAAACCATGTGGTCGGCCCGCTCCAGAAACTTTGCGCTCGCCAGCTAATACCAATTGGCACCTGGCTGCCGCCTCCTAAGGTGTGGGCGGCAGCCAGGACCATTCAATTCTAACGCAAACTCGCTTCGCGACGGGGCCAGCCCCGAACCCCGTTGAAGGAGCCCCTCCAAACCTCCCGTTTTTCTATCATCAAATTCAAAAAAGGGGTTTGGGGAACTCGTTCCCCAAGCGGGTCAGAAAGCCAATAATCGGCGGCAACCCATTCGCGCAGCGACCCTTGTGAGAATTAAATGGCCCTGGCACAACAGCCGCTCACGCAGCGATTTTGGTGCAAAAGGTTTGACAAATCCCTCCCTCCCCCGTAGAAACAGTCGATCACCTTGTGGTTTCTCTGCAAGGTGCTTGTCTGCTCGTGGCTGGAAGATATGGCTTCTGGTGCTGTCGGGGCGCTTTTATGGCGCTCAGAGGAGAGCAGGGTTCATCCCATAATTTTGCAAAACAGTCTTTTACATAACAGTCCAGGGGACACGCAAATCCATGACAAAAAGAATTAGAGCCAAATATAAAATCGACCGCCGTATGGGCGAAAACATCTGGGGTCGCCCCAAGAGCCCGGTCAATCGCAAGGAATATGGCCCGGGACAGCACGGCCAGAGCCGTCGTCGCGGCAAACTATCAGATTTTGGTATCCAGCTGCGCGCCAAGCAAAAGCTTAAAGGCTATTATGGCAATATCACCGAGAAACAGTTCAAGCGCACCTATGCCGCCGCTGACGGCATGAAGGGCGATACGTCCGAAAACCTTATCGGTCTGCTGGAGCGCCGTCTTGATGCGGTTGTCTATCGCGCCAAATTCGTGCCGACCGTTTTTGCTTCGCGCCAATTCGTGTCCCACGGCCACATCACAGTCAATGGTGTACGCGTCAACATCCCGTCCTACCGCTGCAAGGAAGGCGATGTCATCGAAATTCGCCAGAAATCACGCGATCTGGCCATCGTCATCGAAGCTGCAGGCAGCCCGGAACGCGATATTCCCGACTATCTTGATGTCGATCACGGCAAAGCAAAAGCCACCTTTGTGCGCGTGCCTGAACTGGCTGAAGTGCCCTACCCGGTTGTTATGGAACCCAATCTCGTCGTCGAGTTCTATTCTCGCTAATCTGACGAACCTTGAAAAACCATTTATCCACAAGCGCACGGGACAACTCCCGTGCGCTTTGCTATATGTAAATCAGAATCAAAATAAGCGTTAGGGAGCACAATATAATATGGGCATGGAAAACAGCGATATTTTTGAGCTGCTCGGCATAATGGCCGCCAGCGTTCTCGTCATTGTTTTCATTGCCGATATGATTGGAAATCTGATTGTTTTTGACAATCGTTTCCTGAATGCTCTGGCAACAGGACTGGTTTTTCTCGTGCTGTTTGGTGCCGCCTACTATTTCTTCTTCCTTGATTTCGAAACACCCGGCCTCGTGCCCATTGGAGCCTTTCTGGTATTTTGCGCCGACCTTGTCAGCAACGCGCTCGTCTTTAACAATCGCTTCGCAAATGCCTTACTCACCGCGTTTATTACCATCGCCATGCTCGGAGCGATTATGTACTCCTTTTTGGTCTAAAAATGCGCTCGCCGCGCGGCGTCTTGACAGACAGTCCAGGGGGACTAGAGCATTTTGCGTTCACTCGGAGGCGATTTTAGGATTCCCTCGGCTTTGATTTTGTATTTCACTTACTTCATGGAGGTAAGTGGTTATGACACAGCCATTTTCTATTGATCTACGCAAGCGTGTTGTTGATTTTGTCGAACAGGGAAACTCGCGACGTTCTGCGGCTGGTCATTTTGCTGTTTCCGTCAGTTTTGTCATAGACCTTTTGAGGCACCTGAAAGAGAACGGCAGCCTCGAGCCATTGCCCTGCGGCGGTACGAAAGAAGGCAAGCTTGCGCCGCATCACGATACTATTTTGAGACGGGTTAAAGAAAAGCCCGACATCACTCTGGCTGAGTTGGCAAGCGAGATTGAAAGCCGGGGTACAAAGGTTCATCCGTCATCAATTTCACGATTTTTATGCAGCAAAAATTCATGAAGAAATATATTTACCAGCTTGTATTTATTGATAAAAAAATAGTGAACACCAAAATGACGAGGCTCTATGGAAGAGCACCAACCTGCGAACGATTAAACGCTTCGGCCCCCTTTGGACACTGGAAAACAGAGACGTTTATCGCAGGTTTGTGGTGCTATGGACTGGTTGCTCCGTGAATTATTGATGGGGCTATGAACGGCGAGATTTTCGACAAATATGTCGAGACCCAGCTTGCCCCCAACCCTGTCAAAAGGGGATGTGAATATAGCTGATAATCTATCATCTCACAAAAGCCCGAGGGCTGCTGAGCTGCTCAAAAAGCGCGGTGCCTCGTTCCTGTTTCTTCCGCCATATTCTCCGGATTTCAATCCAATCGAGATGGCCTTTTCAAAGCTCAAAGCCCACTTGAGAGCGAGGGAGGTGCGCTCAATAGATAAACTCTGGAGAGCAATCGGTGATATTTGCGACCTCTACGAAAGCACTGAGTGCAGAAATTATTTCAAAGCCGCCAGCTATGATTGCGAGTGAACGCAAAATTATCTAGCGCTAAAGCCGCTGGCACGGTTGTCTTTTCCAGACGGGCGGCTTGTGCAGCGGGTAGTCAAGGGAGGTTTCCCTGGTCAATCCCAATTTGAGGGGTGGTCCTCTTCATAGAGGGCTTGCGCCGCACCTCTTGCTGCTGGTAGAAAACCTTTATCTTCATGGGTCCACAAGTAACGGATTGTTTCACCACAATGAATTTCGGAAAAATATCTGAGTTATACAAAACCTTGCGCGATGCCCCGGCGCGTTCAAAATTGCGCACCTTTTTTGCTTCCCCTGGCTGGGAGAAGTTCATCATGGCTGTGATCATGCTGAATGCCATTAGCCTTGGTCTTGAGACCAGCCCGACCATTACGGCAAGTATTGGAGGGGTTTTAGAGCCTGTCAACCAGCTCGTATTGATCATCTTTGTGGTGGAAATTGCCCTGCGCATCTACGCTCATGGGACCGATTTCTGGCGTCGCCCCTGGTCCTTGTTTGATTTTACTGTGGTGGCGATTACCATATTGCCGATATCGGGCAATCTTTCTGTGGTGCGTGCCTTGCGTATCTTACGCATCTTACGCCTGATCAACATTATCCCGAGTATGCGCCGCGTCGTCACGGGATTGTTGCTGGCTTTGCCGGGTATGGGCTCCATCATGGCCCTACTGGCCTTGCTGCTCTATGTGTTCGCCGTTATGGCCACCAATCTTTATGGGGAGGCTTTTCCCGAAATGTTCGGTACATTGGGGGCCTCGACCTTTACCCTGTTTCAGGTGATGACGCTGGAGGGCTGGGCAGGTAATGTCGTGCGTCCGGTGATGGTGGTGCATCCTTATGCCTGGATTTATTTCACCATTTTCATCCTGACCACCAGCTTTGCCGTGCTCAACCTGTTTATCGGTATCATTGTTGACGCCATGCAATCGGTTCAAGATGAAGAACGCAAGCATGAGCATAAAGAGGAAATGGCTGATCTAGATACCATTTTACTGGAAGTGCGCAGCTTGCAGGGCGATATTCGGAGGCTTGAGGCGCGATCTGCAAAAGAGGGCTGATATTTCTCAACAAATGGTGCAGGGTTTTGCTGGACAGGCCCTTCATAAATGCCTATAAGAATTTTCTTCAGGTGGGCATATCCTCCCCCTGCGCCCGGATAGCTCAGTTGGTAGAGCAGCGGATTGAAAATCCGCGTGTCGGTGGTTCAAATCCGCCTCCGGGCACCATATAAATCAAGCACTTAGCTAAAGTTCTCATCATCAAAAATCGCTCCGGGGTTCCAAAACAACCGCTTCCACAGGGTTCTGGGGTGTTCATTCTGGTTCAATATTTTCTACACAATCAAAGCTAATAGCGCTCTTAATTTTTGTAACTAGATTGAAAACTGGAAATACCAGACGCTGTCGTGTTAAACTGAGACCATGGCTGATTCATCTACAAAAAATAAAATCGGAATTTCCTCGTGGGCTTGTCCAACGCAAGAGGATGATCGCCTATGGCAGGCCATGACGCGAGAAGAGCAGGTTAGTGCGCTGCGCGAGTTGGCCAATCATCCAGATTCGGTAACCCGTTCCTCTCTTGGCATTGACGAGATACGTCGCCGGGCGCATGATTTGAGCGAATCTCGCCGTGCCGCAAAAAATGCCTGATTATCAACTTTCCATTACAGCTGAAAAAGCATTGATTGAAATTATTGCCGACAGTGAAGAGCGGTTTGGTGCTCATCAGGCCGATGCATATTATGCCGGTTTGATAAGTACTTTTGAATTATTGGCTCAGTTTCCTGGTATCGGTGTTGCCTCTTATGAGGTGAAGCAGGGCTGGCATCGCTATCGCTTCCAGTCTCACTATGTTTTTTATTCAGATCAACAGAGCCATGTTTTTATCGAAGCCATCGTTCATACCAAACGGGACGTTCGGCCAGATTTATTCGATACTTAAAAGAGTTTCAAAACCATGGTTTTCCTGATCGGATTTTGAGCAATGATGAGGTGGCATCAGTCATTGCTTTGGTTGACGGCCCTGTGTTATTTGTCATCAATATGGTTTCAAAAGGACACCTCCTTTCATTAACATTCCAAACATACGCGCCCCAGCCGAAGCCGGGTTCGAGGCGCGCCCTACGACATAAGCGCCCAAGGCTTTTACTTCGAGAGCCATGAAGATTACACCGAAAAATCCGAAGCCCTGCGAAATGAATATGGCGACCGTCCGAAACAGTAATGGTGATGTGATAGATGGCTTCAAAGGTTCTGGCGCTTACAAATACGTTGTCGACACGATCACCTCAGATAACCTTGAAGCCACGGAAATTCCATCCAAATCCAGCTTCAAAACTCTTTCCCTGAAAGATGAGATGTAGGGTGCCTAAAGCGCAATAACCTATAAACCGCATGATAGAAACAGTGCCCCTATGGGGACACTGTTGGTGTGAAACGCTTGATGCGTCGCATATTCAAAGCGCGTTGCACATTCTCATATGACGCCAGTGCATTGCGGCGCTCTGGTGTGTCTGGATGTGAGCAGGCAATTTGCCGATCAATCTTGACGAGCAGGGCCATAAGTTGAGTTTCGCTGAGGCTGTTGAGTTCCTGGGTCACGATAAGTCTATCCATGATTTCCTCCTATATCTTGCAGGCCTCGCCAATCGAGGCCTTTGTCGAAGGAAGTTGGAAGCTGTGCCCGCAGGCGGCTTTACGCACCGCCATTGCTCATCTGATTGGGAGCAATGAGAGGCCGCAACGAAGTGGAGGAGTTTTTAAACTTGCGCAGCCGCACGGGTCTGATATCCCCGCTCGATAAAGCAAAGGCCCGTTGGTCGTGGACTTCATGATGTTTCAGGAGGAACTGGTTAGGCTGGCTTGGCTAACCTTATGAACTGCTACGAATTTAGCGATGTAAGAAGCCCATTTACCCACTCATTCAATGTGGTGAATTGAATAGCCCTCTCGCAAGAGCCTTTCTTGTAAAAAAATCCAGAAATCGCACGGCCTTACACGCGCCGTTAACCATTGTCCGGCATGATTGGCTCAAGTGTGTAGCTGAATGCGTTTCCCGGGGGTTCTACACGGCCCATATAAAGCCGGGGCGCAATAAGCTTCGTTAGTTGTCGCGCTGCTCCTGTTTGAGTTGCGCTCACTGTTTGTTGTGGTGCCGTTTGCAGTAGAGATTTATGTTATGTCCCAGTGTGTCCTGATTTGTGATGATGATCCATGCC
>JAKIUO010000271.1 GCA_021647535.1 Hyphomicrobiaceae bacterium | reverse complement strand
CGGGCCGAGCAAAGCTTGAGGCCGCTGGAACAGATCAGCCGGGCGAAACGTCACCGGGCTATCGGCAAAGCGTTTTTGCGCCCAGTCAATGGCGCTTTGCGACAGATCAATCGCCATCACCTCATAGCCATTTTGCGCTATAAAAACAGCATTGTCACCAAGGCCACAGCCTACATCCAGCGCTTTGGCACCCTTATGTGGCGAAGCGTTTTCGGGTGCACTCGCCATCCATGCAACAAGCCCTTCATGGGCCTCTTCATCGGCCCAGGGGATGAGATCTGCATCCTCGCCCGCGCCAGCATAAAGGTCTTCAAACCAGTCCATAAACTGCCCGCCATCAGCCTCATTCTTTGCCTGTACGCGTCCAGCCATCTCCTGAGCTTTTGATTGCTCCTGTTCGGCCTGTTTTGGTGTTTTCATGCTTTTTTCTCCCATCCGCCTCGTTCATTCTGCGCCCAGTAGGTCGCATTAGCCCCTTCGCCCGCCAGTCTTTTCCATTGCTTTCGGGCATCGATCACAGCTTGTTCTTCCTGACCATTAAACAGATAGACAATACGTTCATAACCCTCGACCGGATCGGGCTGCGCCCCCTCGACAAAAAATCGGATAGCGGCCTTGTTGGGGTTTTCCTGCGCATCGGTAAGATAGACCGACTGTTCGCTTTCCAAGCCATCGTTCGTTGTGCCGTGGGGCAAAAAACTGTCATCTCGAAAGGTCCACAAGGCGCTGGAGATACCATTGACCTGCTTTTTATTATTCGCCTGCACCACGACCCGCCAGCCACGCTCCAGACTTTTTTCCAGCAGGCTGGGCAGCACATCCATCAAGCGGGCGCGCTCCAGATGATAGAACAAAATTTCGGGGCCATCTTGCTGGCTAGTCGCCGACATAAGGGTTTTTGCCCTTTCTCATATGCAGGCGAATGGGCGTGCCTTGCAGATCAAAGCTCTTGCGCAGACCATTGACCAGATAGCGCGAATAGCTCTCGGGTAGGTCTTTGGGGCGTGAGCAAAAAACAACAAAGGTCGGCGGCCTTGCGTTGGGCTGGGTCATGTATCGCATACGGATCCGTCGCCCGCCGGGGGCTGGTGGCGTATGGCGCATCAGCGCTTCGTCCAGAAACTGGTTGAGCTTGCCGGTCGAGAGGCGTTTGTTCCAGGTCTCATAGGCCTCAAAAACGGATTTCATCAGCTTGTCGAGGCCGCGCGCTGCCAGCGCTGAAACCGGTACCACCGGCACGCCTTTAACCTGTGGCAGCAAGCGCGCCACCTCTTTGCGCAGCTTGTTGATACGAGAATTTTTGTCGGTTTCCAGATCCCATTTATTGACGGCAATGACCAAAGCCCGGCCCTCTCGTGCCACCAGATCGGCAATGATCAGATCCTGTTTTTCCAGCGGATTATTAACATCGAGCAGCACTACAACGACCTCGGCAAAACGAATGGCGCGCAGGGCATCGACCACCGAAAGATGTTCGGGGCGCTCCTTGATGCGCGCCTTTTTGCGCAATCCCGCCGTATCGAACAGGCGTAACGCCCGATCATCATAGTTCAGTTCAACGGAAATACTGTCACGGGTGAGGCCAGCTTCGGGGCCGGTGATCATCCGATCCTCGCCGATCAGGGCATTGATCAAGGTGGACTTTCCAGCATTGGGGCGACCGACAATCGCGATTCGCATGGGCCGATCTTCATCCCCCTCATCCTCATCCGGCATCAAGGGCTGGCACTTGCCCAGCACCTCGTCCATTTGCGAGAGCAGCTCGCCAATGCCCTCACCATGTTCGGCGGAAATCGCGATGGGATCACCAAAGCCAAGGCTGTAGCTGTCATAATAGCCATCTTCCCCGGCGCGCCCTTCGGCCTTATTGGTGACCAGCAGAACGGGTCTGCCGCTCTGGCGCACAATGGCGGCAAAGGTTTCATCGGCGGGCAGCACACCGGCTCTGGCATCAATCATGAAGACCACCAGATCAGCTTCAACCATCGCGGCAAAGGTCTGCTCGCGCATACGCTGTTCTATGGAGCCTTCGCTCGCTTCTTCTAGCCCCGCCGTATCAATGATCTGAACCTTGCGTTCACCCAGATCAAATTCGCTCATGCGGCGGTCCCGGGTGAGCCCCGGCGCGTCATCGACCAGCGCGAGGCGTCGCCCCACCAGTCTGTTGAACAGGGTTGATTTGCCGACATTGGGCCGACCGAGAATAGCGATTGTGTAAGGCATGATCTTTTACTGGACCTTCGTCAATCGAGGGACCAAATGCACCAGCGCCCTCCCCAAAAAGGGAGCGAACTAGTTCAGGGCCACAAGTTTTGCATTATCTGTCAAGATATACATATGCCCTGATGCAACGATTGGTGCAATGTTTAAGCGAACCCCCAGGTCACGTTTGGAGACTATTTTTCCGGTTTTAGGGTTAAGACCGGCCAAAGAGCCCTTGCTGGAGGCCAGCCACAGGCGGTTTCCGGCCATTACAGGACCAAGCCAGTTTTGACCAGCAGTTAGCTGTGTCACCCAGACGACATCACCGGTTTTTGAGCTCATGGCGACAACACGGGCCGAGCGATCAACAATATAAACCATATTCCCGACGAGCCAGGGCATCTGCGTACTGGCAATGCTCTTGCTCCACAGACGTTCGCCGTTTTTGATGGATGTGGCGATCATGCGCCCCGAATTCCCGGCAGCAAAAACGACATTTTTATAAATGGCCGGTCGTCCCGGATTGGCAATGGAACTCAATGAAGAGCCCTGTTTTGAAGACGCCAGGCTGTCGCGCCACAAAGGACGCCCATTATCCATATTATAGGCGGTTAATTCCCCTGAAGAATAAGGAACAATGACGGTTTTACCAGTCACTGCCGGGCTGATATTTGATAAAATACTGGTGCGGTCAGGCAAGCCCCTCTGGGTCCACAATTCGTCTCCATCGCTGGCCGACAGGCAATAAAGCCGCCCTTCCGTCGTCACCACAAAGACTTTGCCATTCGCTGCCGTTGGTGAGGTACGCACGGGCACACCCAGCACTTTGGTCCAGAGCGGCTTGCCGCTTTTGGGATCAAGCGCGACGACAGTACCAAACCCGGTTGCGGCAAAAACACGACCGCCATCAGCGGCCAGTCCTCCTCCGTAGCCTTCCCGTTTTTCTTCCGTTTCAGGGGTCAGGTTGACACGCCAGCCAACCGAACCA
>JAKIUO010000035.1 GCA_021647535.1 Hyphomicrobiaceae bacterium | reverse complement strand
GCTGAAATTCAGATAATTGAAGACAGGCTGAACAGACGACCCAGAAAATGTCTCAACTACAAAACCCCATATGAGGTGTTTTCAAAGACGTGCACAGATGTTGCGTTTCAATGTTGAAGGGGCGATTTTTAAGCCTCAATTTTGCCAGCTCGAAACCCTTTCACGAGCTCGGCAATCTCGTTGCCTTTGGTCTGGCTGTCACCTACATCCTGTCCTTCACGCTATTGCCTGTGATGATTGTACTTTTGCGCCCCAATTCTGGCAAAGCGCGCTCTGATAAAAGCAGCAAGATGCGACGCTTTGGACACATTCGTGCTGAAATGGCCGCTGGCGCTCATTCTCATATTTGTCATGATTACGGCCGCTGCATTTTTTGGCATATCTAAAATTGAGTTTGACGACAAATTCACCCAATATTTCGACCATCGATATGAGTTTCGTGTCAGCTCTGATTATTACGAAAAACATATTTCAGGCAGTATTGTGCTGGATTTCTCCTTGCCTGCTGCAAAGGAAAATGGCGTTTTTGACGAGACCTACTTAGCTGATTTAGAGCGTTTCACCAAATGGCTGCGCCAGCAAAAGCAAGTCAGCTATGTCGACAGCTTTGTTCAGATTGCACCACGCCTGAAAAATCTGGCAGCACAACAGCAGGCCCTAGCAGCAAACGCCGTGCAAACTGCCAGCCCACCAACAGTACCAGAAAAGATATCCAACGCCGCGCTATCCTGCAGCACCAGGTCTCAGGTTTCAATGGAGGTTATGAACGATCCCCCACTCCAACGACACCCCAACAAAGCAGTCGTTCCCTTGCTACGACCTTCCTGTCGACTATTGGGCTTACCGTCTTACTTGTTGAAATTGTTAGTGGCGCCCTTTATGCGACAACCAGCAATTCCAATTATTTTAATCTGGATAAAATATTGTCATGGCTAGAGCTCCAAAGAAAGCCCAGCAATATTGCCACTCCCTCTAAGCCACCTGTCCTCTTGATACCTCCCCCAGACAAACACAAGGTGCCAGTCAAAACCCCACCTGTAACACTCGCCTCTATCCCCAAAAAAACACCTCAAAATCCAGAACCATCCCGCGCGCCCAAACTCCCTGCCAAGGCTACTGCCGTAAAGCTGCCAGCGGCATCACCAAGGCTACCTAAAGCGAAACCTAAATTACCCAAACAGACCTTCATAAAACCCATCATAGACTCACAAGATGTCCGCAAGCTCATCGCCGATGCCAACTCGCAAATCAGCCTTGGTGATATAATAACTGCCAGACTAATGCTTCATTACGCCATGAGCCAAGGCAGTGTTGAGGCCACATTTCAACTGGCAAAACCTATGACCCTTTCTTTCTTGACAAAATTAGCAGCGCATTCAGCGTCGAACCCAATATAAGTCTAGCCAAAACCCTCTACCACGCCGCCACGAAAAAAGGCCACACGACAGCCCCCAAAGCTTTGTCACACCTTAATCAGGCGAGCAAATAATACCAACAATTGCGCACTGATAACCAAAGGCGAAGCTATACATAATACCAAGCGCCCTTAATCTTGATCCATTGCACCGGAGCGATTTTTACCAGCAGTGATAGAGTACGAGGCGACGTGGTACGGGTACCATTAGCCGAGCAATCTGTCGCTGCTGGTAAAAAGCACCCGGCCCTTCGGGTGGGGTTTTACCGTTTGATCAAAAGATAAAGTCTGAGCTTGTGATATTGGCGTCGCCAACGGCCTGGCTGCCAGCGCCCCAGAGATAGAGAACATCGCCGCTGCCGCCATAGGTAATCCAGGTGAAGCCGCCGGCAATCTGGCCGACAGTCACATTAGCCATGCTGGTGGCGCTGGAGCCTGAGAGGTCAATCAGATCAATGCCGTCTTCAAAATCGTAGATGACATCAACCCCATCGCCATCGACAAACACGAAATGGTCCGCGCCGCCACCGCCAACGCCGGTGATGGCATCGCCCCAGATCCAGTCATTGCCAGTGCCTGCATTGACAATATCAGCCCCCGCTTCGCCGATCAGCAGATCAGGATTGGCGCCGCCATAAAGAAAGTCATTGCCAGCGCCGCCAAACAGCCAGTCCGTATCAGCTTCGCCATAGATCGTGTCAATGCCAGTGCCACCATAAGCCACATCGACGCCGTTGCCGCCATAGATCAGATCATTGTCGGCATAGCCATAAAGATAATCAAAACCGTCCTGGCCATAAAGCGTATCATTGCCAGCGTCGCCGAGCAGAACATCGGTAGCTCCCGCGCCGCCAAGCAGAGTATCTGCGCCATCGCCGCCATAAATCCAGTCAAAACCAGCGCCACCTTCGCCCCAATCATCGCCATCGCCGAGCACCAGAATATCACCGCCGTCTTCACCATAGGCAAGGTCGTTGCCGGCCCCGCCATAAAGCGTGTCATTGCCAAGCCCGCCAAACAGGATGTCATCGTCCCAGTTGCCAATCGCCGTTGTGGTGGCGGGCGTGGTTGGGCTGGTGATGCCCAGACCTGTGCCGCCAGCTGCATCAGCAACAATACCATTGGCGACAGAATTGCCATCTGCCTGCCAGTTATTGACCAGCCCTTGCGTATTGGCGGGATCGGCCAGCGGCGCAAAAGCATTGTCGGTAATTTCCTGTGCTGTACGAACGTCATTGAAAACGCGGATATCACCAACATTGCCTGATATGATCTGGCTGCTTTGAAAGCCACCACCAAGCGCATCCTGTTCCTGACCAAAGATCAGTGTGCCGCCTGTATCCAGTTGCCACACCTGACGAGGATGAGAACCACGCCCGACCTCAGCGCCGTCAATATAAATAACATATTCGCCTCCGGGCGTGCCGTCCCAGCTGACAGAAAAACGATGAGTTGCGCCATCGGTCAAACCTGCTGCCGAGATACCCGTGTCCTGACCAGATCCCCGGTAAACGAGGTTGATCGTACCAGCAGCCGTAATTTCGAATATAATGGCATTGAAAGTCTGGGCATTGGCGTAGGACAAAAGGGGCGTATAACCCGCACTGAGGCCACCAACCAGCATTTCAATGGTAAACTGTACTGTACTGTTGGCCCCACCAATACCTTGATAGTTTGTTGCTGCCAAATATTGATCGCTCACCCCGTTCTGATTGAGGGCAAGGGCAGTGCTGGTCGCAAAAGGACTATCATTTGCAACATTGCCACCATGGCCATAAAGCACATCATCGCCCCAACCACCGCGCAACACATCATTGCCCTGTTCGCCATAAAGGATGTCATTGTCGGGGCTGGTATCAACGACCGGCGCCGTATTGTGGACAGCCGCCGCAGCACCAGAAGCGCCAGAATGAATGGTCAGATCCGTATTCAGCAAAGCGGGATCAACGGTAACGCCAGCCGGGGCCGGGCCAAATACATTGACTTCAGCCAGATGCAGAAAATTTGTCGTCTGATCAACGCGCACAGCGCTAGCCGCAACAGCACTTGGTAAAGTGAAGCTGAAAACCTCAGAGTTAGTTGCTCCGGTTATAGGAGCAGAAGTGTAGATCACATTGCCTGCCGCATCCAGCACAGAGACTGTCGCCCCGTTCAGACGCGCCCCTTGCCCGGGTCTGTTCTGAATGCTGACGGTTGATATGTCGCGCACCTGATCGAAGGTTAGCAACAACCACTCATTACCGGTATTCAGCGTATGGTTAAACGTGCCGGTATCATTATCCAGCACCAGATTTACATCTCCCCCCGGATAGGTCGAACTTTGAGTTGGAGTAAAATGGCCCGGGAGCAAATCGGTCAAATTGACCGACGGGTTGGCCACAGCGACATCGGTGACAGTTGTTGTATCCCCGGCCTGCACTTGCCAGTTATTCGCCAGATTGGCCTCATTGCCGGTGAGGGTTGTAAAGCGGTTGCTGGTAATTTCAGCAGCAGTGCGTACATCATCAAAAATACGAATGTCGCCAATCGTGCCCTGCAAGACCTGTTGTGCCTGAAAGCCGCCGCCAACACTGTCCTGATCCTGACCAAAAACCAGGGTACCGCCAATACTGATGGGGGCTCCTGCCTGATGAATACCGCTATTGGCCAATGCGCCGTCAATATATGTATTAAGTGCACCGGTCGAGCTGTCCCAGCTGACAGACAGACGATGGGGCTGACCATCGACGATGGTTTCGGTCGGAATGGTTGTGTCATACACAATCCCATTTATATGGATTTGCAGATTGCCGCCATTGCCCGGAGTGAAGATCAGAAATTCATTGGCTGAACCAGCCACGGCATAGGAAACGAACTGAATGCCATTATTGGGCACGCGAATGATTTCCACCATCATTTCAATGGTAAAGGCACCACCGGAAAAAGACTGTATATTGTCAACTTGCAAATATTGGTCACGCACCAAAGGATCACGGTTAATCTCGATACCGGTGAAATGGCGCGGGTCAACAGCAAAGTCCGGCACCGCATCAACGCCGCCGCGTATAACATCATGGCCCGCACCGCCATGGAGTACATTATTGGTCGTATTGCCTAGAATGGCATCATCAAGCGCACTGCCGACGGCATTTTCAACCACGGCTCCGTAAGCAATAGAGACATTATGAGTCCAGCCATTGGCTGTACTGAAAGAGCCTTCGCGCAGATCCATTTGGGTGCCGGCGGTAGAACCCGAAAAGTCGAGTGTATCAGTGCCAGCGGCATCCCAGATGGAAAAACCCATGGCATTGACACCCGTTGTGAAATCATAAGAACCACCACTTTGCGAGGCATTATAGCCATAAGTATCATTACCGGTATTCGTGGCCATATTGGCCCCATATTCAATCTGCATGGCCAGTATATCATGCAATCCCAGGGTCGACAGGCTACTTGTTCCGCCACCAGTTGTGCTTGCACTCAGATAGGACATCTGGCTGTACTGGCGACTATCATTCCAATGGTCGACCTGTGTCGCATAATCGACAGAACCGTTATATAGCCCGGGGTGATGCAACCCAAGAGCATGTCCCGCCCCTTCATGAAACAACAGATGCTGGGTATAGCTGCCTTGCTGATAATGCAGGGTGGTTGAACCACGCCCACCAATGCCGATTCCCCCATTGCCTTCATTGGGTAGATTGGCTGCGCCACCGCCACGGTTGGTATCCTGATTGACCAGATGAAGATCGGCTGTATTGCCAGCGGTTTCTGTCACAATCTCCGTAAAAGTCATGGGGGTGATTTCGGAAATATACTCAAAGACCAGTCGCGCCATTTCCATTTGCCCGGGGCCAAAGTCAAGCGATACACCCGTTGGATTGGTTGTGCCCAGAACAAAATTATAGCTCACATTGAGGTCAGTTGCCGCGCTGCCGTCCCGCAAATCCGCCCATGTGGTCTGGTAGCGGGCGATATGCTCCGCCGTCTGATAGGCTGACCAGACATCCTTGCCATTGATTTGCGTCCCTACCAGCCCCGATAATGGATTACTTGGATCAAGATATCCCGTAACATCTTTAACAGCCATCTGAAATCATTCCCGCTCTTTGCAAACAACAAAAGGAACCCTAAATAATTATTCTGAATATTACAATAATGATGTCCCCGCCCTTTTCCTTTGTAGCATAAGAAAAAGGGCGTGTTCAAGGCCTTTTTTTGCATGAGGGGCTGGTTGATCGCGACGCGACCTGCATCACCTTATCGAGCTGGTCGAGAAACTAAATGCACCAAATATAGGCATGAAAATCTCACGACGCCCCATTCAGGATAAGCGGCCAGCCCTTGCCGACCATTATGGAACCGGTACAAGGCAGCCCATTAAGTGGCTTCCACAGTTTGACCAGTCCCTTCATTTGATTCTGATTTGACCTGTTTGCCGGTTTTCGAAGTGGATCCATATCGGCGGCCTTCCCAGAGGTAATAAACCACGGGAATGACAACAAGTGTCAGTATGGTGGTGGAAACCATGCCGCCGACCATCGGCAGAGCAATACGGCGCATGACGTCTGAGCCAAGGCCTTGCGTAAAGAAGATCGGCAACAGGCCAGCAATGATCACCGAAACAGTCATCAGCTTGGGCCGCACGCGCATCACGGCACCGGTAATGATGGCTTCGAACAGATCGTGGCGGCTTTTTGGTGGGTTTTGACGCACCTGAGCATCAATATAAAGCAGCATGACAACGGCTGTTTCTACGGCAATCCCCCCCAAGGCGATAAAGCCAACGGCAACGGCCACCGACAGATTATAGCCCGCCAGATAAACGGTCCACAGGCCGCCAATGAGGCCAAAAGGCAAAGACAACATGATGATCAACGTGCGATCAAGACGCCCGAAATGGATCATCAGCAACACAAATATGGTGACGATGACCGCCGGAATGGTGATGGCCAATTGGGCCCGCGCCTTTTCCATTTCCTCGAATTGTCCAGACCAGGTGACCGCATAACCCGCCGGCAGCTTGACCTCTTTCAAAATGGTTTCGCGCGCTTCAGCCACATAAGAGCCAATATCGCGGCCAGCAATATCGACGAACACCCAGCCCGTCAGACGGGCATTTTCCGATTTAATCATGGGCGGCCCCACAGCAAATTTGATGGTTGCCAGCTCTCCCAAAGGCACATGTTGCCCTGAAGGAGTTGGCACCAATATAGAGGAGATCTGCTCCGGGCGCTCGCGGAACGGGCGATCATAGCGCAGCATGATATTATAGCGCTCACGCCCCTGCACGCTTTCAGACAGTTTCATGCCGCCAAGCGCCGTCTGGATGACCCGTTGAAACACCCCCATATCAATATTGCGCCGGGCCAGCTCGCGCCGGTCAGGCTTGATTTCGAGATATTTGCCACCGGTCACGCGGTCCGCAAAGGCCGAGCGTGTGCCATCAATGTTCTTGACCTTACCCTCGATCTGCAAGGCGATGGTCTCGATGACATTGAGATCATCCCCTGATATTTTGATGCCGACAGGTGTTCGTATACCGGTCGAAACCATATCCATGCGGATTTTGATGGGATAACCCCAGCTATTGACGAGGCCTGGCAGTTTGACGAGATTATTGAGCTCGGTCTTGAGCTTTTCAGCCGTCATCCCGGCTCGCCATTCTTCACGCGGAGACAGCTTGATCCAGGTTTCGATCATCGAAATTGGTGCCGAATCGGTGGCTGTATCCGAACGCCCCAGCTTGCCGAACACCCGTTCCACTTCGGGGATCTTGCGGATCAGCCGATTGGTCTGTGCGAGTATTTCCTTGGCCTTGGTGATCGATACCCCCGGCAGCGTCGTTGGCATATAAAGCAGCTCGCCTTCAAACAAAGCGGGCATAAACTCCGAACCAATTTTGGTCGCGGGCACATAAACACTGGCCAGCATAAGGACAGCCACTCCCATGGTCAGCCATTTCAGCTGCATGGAAAAACGGATGATCGGCTTATAAAGCGCCACAAACATGCGGTTGATGGGATTGCTCATCTCAGGAATGATGCGCCCACGAATGAACCACAACATCAAGACCGGCACCAATGTCACTGACAATATGCTGGCAAAGGCCATGGCGTACGTTTTTGTAAAAGCCAAGGGCGCGAACAGACGATAGCTCTGTCCGGTCAGGGCAAAAACCGGCACGAAGGAGATCGTTATGATCAGCAGCGAGAAAAACAGCCCCGGCCCGACCTCCTTGGCGGCCAGCAAGATCGCTGCCTGTTTTTCTGCGTGGCTCGCCTCCTTTGGCAGGCCAGAGAGTTTTCGATGGGCATTTTCCACCATGACAATCGAGGCATCCACCATGGCACCAATGGCAATAGCGATCCCCCCCAGCGACATGATATTGGCGGTGATGCCTTGCATATTCATAACCATGAACGCGCCAATCACGCCAAGCGGCAGGGTGATGATGGCGACAAAAGCGGAGCGCGCATGTAGCAGGAAAATGAGGCAGATCAGCGCCACCACCAACCCCTCTTCCAGCAGTTTGTGAGACAGATATTTAACAGCGCCCTCAATCAGCGGTGCGCGGTCATAAACCGTCACAAACTCCACCCCTTCGGGCAAACCGGCTTGCAGGGTGCGGATTTTCTCCTTGACCGCCTTGATGACGGTCAGGGCGTTTTCACCCGAACGCATGACAATAATGCCGCTGACCACTTCGCCTGTACCATTAAGCTCGACAACGCCGCGCCGCAGCTCTGGTCCAATGATGACCCGTGCCACATCTTTCAACAAAACCGGCGTGCCGTTTTTGCTGAATACCACCACCTGTTCCAGATCTTCGAGCTTTTCGATATAGCCCGAAGAGCGGATCATCAGCTCGGTTTCGGATTGTTCAATAACCCGCCCGCCGACTTCAGAGCTTGCCGCCTGCACGGCTTTGGTGATCCGTTCCAACGGAATATTGAAAGCCCGCAAGCGATTGGGATCAATGAGCACCTGATATTCTTTTTTAAAGCCACCGATAGACGCCACTTCAGCAACACCGGGCACCGCTGCCAGTTCAAATTTCAGGAACCAGTCTTGCAGGGTGCGCAATTGCGCCAGATCATGCTTGCCGCTTTTATCGACCAGCGCATATTGATAGACCCAGCCCACCCCGGTGGCATCCGGGCCGATTTGCGGTTTCGCATTGGGCGGCAGGTCACCGCCAATTTTCGACAAGGCTTCAATAACCCGGCTTCTGGCCCAGTATTGATCAACGCCATCTTCAAAAATCACGTAAACAAAGCTGGTGCCAAACATGGAAAACCCACGCACATCCTTGGTCTTTGGCAGGCCCAGCAAGGTGGTGGATAAGGGATAGGTTACCAGATCCTCGATGATCTGCGGGCTTTGACCGGCAAATTCGGTACGGATGATCACTTGTGTATCGGACAGATCGGGAATGGCGTCGAGTGAGGTGTTTTGAACCGAGATAATCCCGGCGACCAGCAAAGCCAACACGCCAACAATCACCAAAAGCTGATTTTTCACTGACCAGTCAATCAGTTTGGCAATGCCTGATTTTGTCGGATCGTGGCCCAGATCATCATGATCGTCGCCATTGTCAGAATTGTCTCCAGAGGTGGGGCTATTATTGGGCATGTGACCCCCTCATGGCCAGGTTAGCCTGTTGATCATTTGAGGATTTTTGCACAGCAACAGGTATTTTACTGCTATTTGGCCAGGCGATCCGCTGCGGTTTCCCTTTACCATAGGGATTGAGGGACTTGTCACCCTGCTGCACCCACATGCGCCCTCGTCCTTTCGCCTTGTCCTCTTTGAACAAAGCCAAACCTTTGGACTGATAATAATAGGGCCTGCCTTCCAACATCCAGGGACGAAGACCCTTGACCAGATCATCAAGCGCCGCGCGCAAGCGTGATGTGCTGCGGGCTTTTTGCGCGTTGCCAATGGCTTTTTGCGCAGCGTTGAGCACTGGGGCCAGCTGCGTATGGCGGAAATCGGCCCACATCAGATTGCGGATTTCATACGCTGGCTGGATGAAACTTGCCTCAATATCCCGGCTTTTTCGCAGGTTTTCATGAATATAGAGCGCTGCATCAACCAGGTGATCGACCAAAGCCATTTGCTTGTCGTCAAGTTCAAGCAGAGGCAAGGGAGTTTGCAGACGTTGCAATTTACGAAAACTCTCACGCAGAGCACTTTCGCTATCGAGCAAGAACTGACCGCTGACGACGATATCATCGCCGTTGTTGAGCCCCTCGACAATTTCGGTCAAGCCCTCCGTGGTCAGGCCGGTCTTGACATTGCGAGGTTCAAAACGCCCCTCCCCGGTTGCCATGATGACATAGCGCCCGGTTTCCGAGCGCAACAGGCTTTCGGTTGGTACGGCCAGTTTTTGGCGCGTCCCCACCTTAAACACCACATCGGCATAAGTGCCGGGGCGCAAGCGGCCATCTTTATTGTCAATAACAAGGCGCACCTGACCGGTACGACTGGTGGCATCAACAGTTGGGTATATGTAATCAATACGGGCCGTTGTGGTGCGCCCTTTCATAGTCGGGAACGTCACTTGGGCCGTCGATCTTTTGGTCAGGAAACCAAGATCCTGCTCGGCGATTGACACCATCAACCAGACCTTTGAATAGTCCTGTATCATGGCGATCATGGCCCCGCGCTTGACGAAGGAACCCGGCGCCACCATCAATTTAGAAACGACACCCGAACTTTCCGCATAAAACGGCATTTTCATCATGACCTTACCCTTGCGCGCCAACAAACGCAGGGCTTTGGTCTGCACACCATAGGAGCGCAAACGCTGCGCCGTGGCCCGTTTGCGCGAGCTGTCACGCCCCTTGCCCCTGATCGTTGAAAGGTAATCACGCTGCGACACGAACAGCTCTGGACTGTAAATTTTGTAGAGCAATGCACCTTTTTTAACGGGATCACCAACCGCAAGAACCTTCAATTCTTCAATCCAACCATCGAGCCGATTGGAGACGACCTGCTGCATCTTCTCGTTTTCCTTGACGATGCCATAGGCCCTGATCTGGCGACCAAAAGCGACTTTCTCCACTTTGGCGATGCGCACCCCCATATTCTGGATGGTTTCAGCGGCAATCAGAATAGGTTTGCGCTTGCGAGGTCCAGCTGTGCCGCGCCCGGTTTGCTCCGCAGAAGCAGATTTGTCCTCATCATCCCCGGCCAGCGGCACCAGCTCCATACCGCAGATCGGGCAATTGCCCTCCTCATTGGCGATGTAGTGTGGATGCATGGGGCAAGTGTATTTTTGCCCTGATTTTTTATTGCTGTTTGTTGATTTGGCCTTGAGCAGGGCCGTTCTTGCCATCTCCTCCTGCCCTTCATGACCATCCGTCGTTAACGAATTTGCAGCAACCTGCTGCTTTTTCAGGTCGCTTTCCTCTCTGGCATAAAGCTGCGAGAAGAGAGCAAGGCCAGCTCCCGCGACCAAAACCAATACCACGATCAGTTTTTTGGGCATATCTAATTCTTTCATTATCAATAGGAGAGCACCCATCAGATTTCATGCAAAGGCATCAAATCCAGCGGATCACATTCCACCTGTGTCAAGAAAGGCAAAATGCCCCTTTAAGCAGGTGGGTGAGCAAGGCAGATAATGAATTAGATATTCTGGCGGGTTGTACGGGCCAGATATGTTTTATAAGAAGAAGCCAGCAATAAAGGCGGCCCCTGCTGCATCTTTAAATGATGAAACAGCTCCAGTACCTTGACATGATCAACCTCAGGCTGACGAACAGGCCATACAATATTGATCAAAGCGAACGGTTCAACTTCATAAAACCTTGTTTGAACGGTCGCGCTGGTAATAGAAAGGCAATCCATCGAGTGGCAGCACTCTTTCAGCTGCATTTCCTGATGGTCATGTGCCTTTTGGTGTGAAGATCCGGCTTGTACAGGGCCGGTTTTGACCGACATTTGTGACATTTGGCTGGAACAGGGCAAAGAGGAGAACGCCGGACCGCTAACGATCAGTGAAAATATAAGTGAAAGGCACATCACGAGAATTTTGGAAATCATCTTCATCAATCTATCGACTAACCTCGCCTGTCCCTTAATTGCCCAAACACTTTATTTTCAACCCAACACCAAACAGGCATAATATAATGTCGAAAATATATCCCACTTTAATCGTATAGCACATTATTTCGAAAAATTGTGTGTTTCCAGATCCGATCAAATCATAAAATTGTGAACGATCCCGTAAAATCCCACATTTAGTGTTGGTATACTCAAAACACTCGCCGATCAGACAAAGTTTGCGAAAAACCGTTGTCCGATCAACGAGGTTCACCCGTCAGCAGCCAAATCGCTTGTAGCCGCTGGCTATAAACAACGTCTTTGCCAGACCAAATCCCCAAAAACAGCTTACGCTATGACTGCGCTCTATTGTCAGATGTTCATGGCTCATAAAAGCAGGCAACAGCAGCCGAGCCGTTCACCATGCGACATCAACAATCATTGTTTTTGTTGCTTCTTCCAGAGATTTATGTCTTTTAGTCGAACCTTCGCCCGTTGTTTTGGGAGTTTTTTTGTATGCATAGTTTGGGTTTTGGGATCGAAAAAATGGGGCTTGTCCCCATAAGATACCCCTTGCGCACATTGGCCGTGCTCGCAGCTTTTACCGGATTTTGCATTGTCGGTTTGTTTAACCTGCAACCAGAAGGCCGTTTGAGCGAACTTTATCGCGGAAATTCTGCAAATTACGCTGATTACCAGAAAATCAGCAAGCTGTTTCCGGTGAGCGAACTTGATGTGCTGCTGTTGATCAGCGGCAAGGATCTGTTGCGCCAGAAAACCCTTGATGACATACAGGCCATACAAGAGGAAGTCGAATTTCTGGAGGGGATCGACAGCACACTCTCCATGTTCTCCTTGCGTGGCAAACCCGACCCCCGGACCGGAAAATCGCCCCCCTTGTTCCCTGCCGAATTGCGCAAAATTGACAAGCAAAAATTTGCTGCGGCCCTCAAAAACATCGAAAAACATCCCGATGTCTATGATAATATGCTGTCCAAAAAAGACGCCAACGGCCAACAGACCAGCCTGATTATTGTCACCTTGAAAGCAGAATCGATCAAGGAAGGCACCCTGTATGGCGTGCTTGAAGGTCTGAAAAACAAGGTGCGCGAAATGGCTGAACCGGCCAAACTCGAGTTCCACCTCTCGGGCGTCCCCGTCATTCAGCAAGAAATCCGCAATTCCATCAATCATGATACGGTTGTCTTTAATATTGGTGGCTTTTTGCTCGGCACGCTTATCAGCTTCTATTTTATACGGCGCTTTGCGCTGGTCATCATGGTGTCAATCGCCAGCATACTTGCCAATATCTGGGTGCTCGGGCTGCTGGGACATTTTGGCCAGACACTGAATGCCTTCATGACCATTGTGCCCCCTTTGATCATGGTGATTGCTGTTTCGGACGGTATGCATATGGTGTTGGCCATCTTGAAAGATATGCAAGAGGGCAAAAGCAAACACCAGGCCGTCAAAAATGCCGTTTTGAGCATTGGTCCGGCCTGTGTTTTGACTTCGCTGACCACAACCATCGCCATTTTGTCCATGACCATCACCGATAGCGCCGTTATCCGCACCTTTGGCATTACGGCGGCTATGGGAACCCTGGCCGCTTTTATCGCGGTCATTCTCGTCATCCCCACCCTGAGCATCTTGATGATCAAGGATGAGAAAAAATACCGGGTCACTGACAAAAATGACCAGACCTGGAAAGCTCTTGAACGTATTGAAAAACTCTCGGAAGGCTTTGCCGACTGGACCAGCAGATGGTGGCGCGACCTGACGGCTGTCGGTCTGATAACCTGCCTGTTTTTTACCATCCTGCACCTTCAGCTCAAACCCAAATACCAGCTTAGTGATGAGATCCCTGATGTGCCAGCTCTCAACAATGCCATGGACCTTGTGGATGAAAAACTGGGGGGCGGTGACTATATCCATATCCTTGTTAATTATGGCAAAGACAAAACCGCAACCGATAAACAGGTGTTGGCCTCAATCGGCGAATCTCATCGTATCCTGAAGAACCTTCCTCAGGTTACAGATGTCAATTCTTTGGAAAAGACGCGTCTCTGGTTCAAGAACAATGGCATAAAAGACATTGCTTTTCTCAAGGGCTATCTTGATGAAATGCCTGACTATTTGCGTGTTCGACTTGTTAACAAGGAAAAACATGCGGCCATTGTCAGCGCAAAAATCACCAATCTTGGCTCAAGCGAGCTGGCTGACCTGATCAAAAGGGTCAAGAACAATCTGGTAAATATGGAACGCGAATATCCCGGTATTTCGTTCACCATATCCGGTTTGTCTGCTGTCTCGGCTCTGCAAAGTACCAGTATTATCGGGCAGCTCAACCAGGGCCTGCTGATGGCCATTGTCATCGTTGTGGGCTTGATTGGTCTGGCCTTTCGCTCCGTTAATATCGCGTTGATCAGTATCGCCCCGAACCTCTTCCCGATTGTTGCGGCTGGGGCCGTCCTGCATTTTACCGGAAGTGGGCTGCAATTTGCCAGTATTCTGGGGTTGACGGTCGCCTTTGGCCTCGCCGTCGATGACAGCATACATTTTTTCAATCGCTATTTTCTCGAACGCCATAAAATTGCCGACAGAGTAAAAGCATCTTTAAAATCTGATGAAAGAGCAGCCACAAGCAATCCCAAAAAGCTTGCCCAGGAACAGTATGACAACGAAGTCGAAGCCGTTGAAAAAACCGTTGCCCATATTGGTCCGATTCTTATTCTAACCACCGCCATTTTGGTCTGCGGTTTGTCGGTCACGGTTTTGAGCAACCTGTCAGTGACACGATTGTTTGGCGAGTTGAGCATGGCGACCCTGTCAGCCGCCTTGCTGGCCGACCTGTTCTTCCTGCCCGCACTCATCATCGCAACGCTCTATTTCAAGCACCTCTTTCGCAAGCTTCGCACCCTGGATGAGTAACGCCAAGCCTCACAGCGGCTTTTGAGGCAATGCAATGAGTTGAGATACGGGGCCGGTTGGTATACACCACGACTCTAAAACCTTGCTTCGCAAGCGGGCTTCCGCCCCCTCTACCTCTTTTTCTAGCCTGCTGTTAGGAGGTCTCCGAGGGCCATTCAATTCTCGCACAACTCGCTTCGCGACGCGAGTTGCCGGAGAATTGAATGGCCCTGGATACCAACCGCCCTCTGTTAATTTTTAAAACAAAAACGGCGCCGGAAGTTCCGACGCCGTTCTCTTTATCTTCAACCAACAGAGTGAAGTTATACGCAGCCCGTAGGTTTTGGCAATCCACCATATTTAGTGATGGGCTTCATGGGGCCTGTATTCCACATCTTGAACATGTCTTTTTTATCTTCGCCAACATATTTGGCAAATTTACGGATCGGCAAAACGGCTTGACTGTCTTCAAAAGCCTCGCGTGCCTTCATGATGTGGTTCCATTTCGCATCATCAAGATCAATGCCATCGGCCTCAGCCATGGCTTTACCAATTTCTTCCGTCCAGTTTCCCATATCCATCAGATAGCCATCGCCATCGCGTTCTGGTAAATCAACCATACCATTCGTCCTTTTCTATAACCTTTTCCTGACAATAACATACTAATACAATCAGGTTTATCAAGGGCCAAAGTGAAATAGCCCCCTACTGCGCTCACAAGTCGCTCGACGTCAGTCCGACAGCTCAGGCGGTCAGCAGAAAACGGGAACTGTCTCCGACAATATTTTCATCGGGCTGGCCGACCACATCCTCATTTTTATCGTGATAATTGCTGTTGGCCAATACCTTGCGGATGATCGCCAAGCGTGCCCGGCGCTTGTCGTTGGCTCTGATAATTGCCCACGGCGTATCGTCCTGATGGGTAAAATGCAGCATTTTTTCGATCACGGTGGAGTAGTCATCCCACAAAGGGATTGACCTAAGATCAATCGGCGACAGTTTCCACTGCTTCAAGGGGTCATGGCGGCGCGCATGAAAACGCTTCATTTGCATTTCACGACCGATAGTCAGCCAGAACTTGAACAGCCGAATACCTTCACGCTGCAACATTTTCTCAAATGCTGGCGCTTCATGTAAAAACTGTGTGTGCTGCTCTGGCGTACAAAAACCCATAACCGGCTCGACACCGGCGCGATTATACCAGGAGCGGTCAAACAGGGTCATTTCACCCTTTGTCGGCAGATGGGCAATATAGCGCTGGAAATACCATTGTCCCTGCTCGGTCTCCGTTGGTTTGGAAAGCGCCACCACCTTGGCAGAACGCGGGTTAATATGCTCCATAAAGCGCTTGATGGCACCGCCCTTGCCTGCCGCATCACGTCCCTCAAACAACAGGACAATGCGTTCGCCTTCTTTATTGACGTGGCGCTGAAATTTCGCCAGTTCTATGTGCAGCTTATAAAGCTCAGACAAATAGTCCTTGTTTTTCATGCGCTTTTTATACGGATAACCACCGCTAAGATGGGCCTGCTCATCAATCCATTCAGGTAGCTTGGCATTCTCAAGATCGAAATCTGAATAATCACCCGCGTTTTTATAAGCCATATTGCCCCTCTTGCTGCAGCCTGTTTATCGGGGCAGCATATCGCGTTGGCAGTGGCGTTCAAAACATATTTTTAGTCCTGGCCGCATCAATGCTGGCAGCACATAAAAAAACAGGTCCGCATTGCAGTGCGAACCTGTTCAATCACAAATATTTCCAAAAGCGATCAGGATTAATCTTTGCTCTCAAAAGCCGCTTTGAGACGACCAAGCTGACTGCTCAGCGGATTGCTGCTTTCAGCTTCCTTCGTGTCTTTTTCTGAACTTTCCCGGATCATGCGATCAAGCTTCAAAATACGCTCGTAAAAACGCAAGGAGCGCTCCACCAGATCTTTCATTGATGTAGGAAGGTCTTCATAGCCCTTGGCTCTGGCAAGCGAGCCAATCGCCTGCAATTTAACCTTGTGCTCTTCTTCATCGGCCTGTTCCAGGGTCATCTCGCCTTCATTGACGGCGCGACGGATCAGCAACCAGGAGGCCAGCTGCATCAGGCGGGTGGTAAGCCGCATACTTTCTGTTGCATAAGCAAAGGAGAGTTCTGCTTCCAGGGTCTTGGCTTCAGTCCGTCCAGGACCTTCCAGATAGCCAGCGGCTTCTTCGACAAGCGCCATACCTTCACGGAAAACATTTTTGAAACTGTCAGACTCAACATATTTCTCGCCAAAGGAGATTGTTCCTTCAGCATTGACCTGACGATCGTCAGCTACACTTTTCAAACCCATTGATACAACCCATTTATTAAACTGTACTTGCGTGCACATTACCACGAACGAATCACTTTATCCTAATGTTATACACCAACAGGGTGATATTATTGTTAATAGGCCGAACGAAAGTAGAATATATCCCCCAAACACTCGAAAACCAGAAAAAAAAGTTGCGAAAAACTGTTGTCAGATCAGCGGGGTTCACCCGTCAGCAGTCAAATCGCCATAGCCACTGGCTATAAATCAAAAAAAAGAGCCGTCCAAAAATGGACGGCTCAGGAAGTTTACAGGGAGGCGTCAAACTGAACGGCATGTCTGCCGCTCGTTTCTCCAGTCAAAACTGGATAAGCCAAACCTAGACGATTAACCCTAACATCCCCTTAATCAGCATCTTTTTTCGCCGTTTTTGGCAAGTTGAGGCGAATATGCAATTCGCGCAGCTGTTCATTGCCGACTGTATCAGGCGCCCCCATTAACAAATCTTCGGCCTGCTGGTTCATCGGGAACATGGTGACTTCGCGAATATTGGGTTCACCGCAAAGCAGCATGACAATCCGGTCCACACCGGGCGCAATGCCACCATGGGGAGGCGCGCCAAACTGCAAAGCACGCAACATGCCGCCAAATTTGTCTTCAAGCACATCCTTGCCATAGCCGGCGATTTCGAAGGCCTTATACATGATTTCCGGCAGATGATTTCGAATGGCTCCCGACGACAGCTCAATACCGTTGCAAACGATATCATACTGATAGGCCTTGAGGTCCAGCAGCTCCTCATCTGTTTTGGCATTGGTCAGCGCTTCCAGCCCGCCTTGTGGCATGGAAAAGGGGTTGTGCGAGAAGTCGATCTTCTTGTTTTCCTCATCCCACTCATACATGGGGAAATCGACAATCCAGCAGAATTTGAACTGGTCTTCATCGGTCAGTTTCAACACGGTGCCAACACGATTACGCGCGCGCCCGGCAAATTCAGCAAAGTCTTTCGGGTTGCCCGCTGCAAAAAATACAGCGTCACCATCTTTAAGGCCCAGCTGGTCACGAAGCGCCAATGTGCGCTCCTCGCCAATATTTTTGGCGACCGGCCCCGAGCCCTTGCCCTCTTTGAAAAAGATATAGGCAAGACCTGGCTGTTTTTCGTCCTTTTGCGCCCAGCCATTCATGCGATCACAAAAAGCCCGTGACCCACCGGTTGGGGCTGGAATGGCCCAGATGGCATTTTTCTCGTCCTTGTCGAGTATCCCCGCAAAGATGCCAAAGCCGCCACCGCGAAAATGCTCGGAAACGTCTTCCATTTCAATCGGGTTGCGCAGGTCTGGCTTATCGGAACCATATTTGCGAAAGGCCTCATCAAAGGGAATTTTGGGGAAATCTTTCGCAACTTTTTTACCATCGCCAAACTCTTCGAACAGACCGAGCAAGACCGGCTCAATGGCTTCAAACACATCTTCCTGCGTACAAAAACTCATTTCAATATCGAGCTGATAAAATTCGCCCGGCGAGCGGTCGGCTCTCGCATCTTCATCGCGAAAACAAGGAGCGATCTGGAAGTAACGATCAAAACCCGCCATCATGATGAGCTGCTTAAACTGTTGCGGAGCCTGCGGCAACGCATAGAATTTCCCCGGATGCACACGGCTTGGCACCAGAAAATCGCGCGCACCTTCTGGTGACGAGGCCGTCAGGATCGGCGTTTGATATTCCATAAAGTCCTGCTGCACCATACGGTTGCGCATGGAGGAAATAATTTTCGAGCGTTTGACGATATTGGCGTGAATGGTATCGCGGCGCAAATCGAGAAAACGATATTTAAGGCGCGTATCTTCCGGGTAGTCCGGCTCACCAAAAATCGGCAAAGGCAGTTCTTCCGATTTTGACAAGACCTCAAGCTTGGCGATGCGCACTTCAATAGCACCGGTCGCCAGGTCCTTGTTGACCGCCTCACCCTCACGCGCCACAACCGGTCCATCGATGCGCACCACCCATTCCGCATGGATATTTTCGGCCTTGGAAAATTCGGTTTCGTCCGGCTCGACCACACATTGTGTCAGGCCATAATGATCGCGCAGATCAATAAACAACAACCCGCCGTGGTCCCTGATGCGATGCACCCAGCCCGAAAGGCGGACCTGCTCCCCAACTTGCTCGCGTCCAAGCTGACCGCAATTATGGCTACGATATTTATGAGGTTCTTTATCGGTCATGTCGTTTTGTCTCCACCAAACATTGATTTGCGCGCAACAGCACACGCCCTCACTCTTTTGTCAAGGATCGCGCTCATTTCAGAACATGCTTCTTTTTTCATTCGAGCATTGAGAACTAACCGATCACTTTGTATAGTCAATGCAAGAAACACAAACACCCCCAGACATTTTCAAACGGGGTTTCCTTAAAACTGATCCATCAGCCGCGCCAGGAACGAAAATCGCATGAGCACACTTAAATCAACATCACACCGCACCGAGAGCGATTACAGCCTGCAAGAACGCCTCGAGGGTATGCGTTTGGCCGGTCGGTTGACAGCGCAGGCCCTTGATATGCTGGTCGAGCATGTGGTGCCTG
>JAKIUO010000034.1 GCA_021647535.1 Hyphomicrobiaceae bacterium | reverse complement strand
CAGGCAGTTGGCGGCAGCAGCGGGAATGCCCTCTTGCAGATGCTGCCTTTCATAGCCATCTTTGCCATTATGTATTTCCTGATCATCAGGCCGCAGCAAAAGAGAATCAAAGAGCACAAAGAGATGGTCGATGCTCTGGCGCGCGGCGATACGGTTGTGACGGCAGGTGGCTTGATTGGCAAGGTTGTAAAGGTCACAAATGACGATGACCTGCTGGTCGAACTGGCCAAGGAAGTGCGGGTCAAAGTTGTGCGCGGTACGATTGCTGATGTGCGTACCAAGGGAAAACCTGTCGGTGACAAAAGTTAGCTTTTGTTAAATTGGACGGCTGTCGCACTTAAATTGCCAAACAGTGGCAACGGGCGGGGGCTATAAATGCTGGATTGTCGGGAAAATTGAACCATGCTCCATTTCTCTAAAATGCAACAGATATTGATCTTGTTGATATCGGTTCTGGGGGTCGCCTATACCCTGCCTAATCTGGTTCCGGCCTTGCGGGATTTTTCAGATCCTATGCCCAATAAAACTTTGCATCTGGGGCTTGACTTGCAAGGTGGGTCTCATCTGCTGATGGAAATGAACGCCAACGAAATCGAAGAGAACTGGCTTGATACGGTGCGCGGCGACGCCTTGTCGAAATTGCGGGCTGCCCGCCCGCGCATCTCTTATGCCGGCGTGGTGATCAAAAAGGCCAAGGGGCATGTGCAGGTGCGCATCAGGAAAGTCGAACATTTTGAACGGGCGTTCAAGCTGTTAAAAACCCTTGTGCAAAATCTGCAGGGTAATGTCTTTATGGGAGCAGGTAGCGCGGATCTGGTTGTGGAAAAAGCACCGGGTAATACCATTATTCTAAAGCCAACGGTCGAAGCCTTGAACCAGCGTATTGATAGCGCTATTGGCACCTCAATCGAGACCATCAGACGGCGCATTGACCAACTCGGCACTACTGAGCCCAACATCCAGCGACAGGGACGGATTCGTATTCTTGTTCAGGTGCCAGGATTTGATGATCCTAAAAAACTCAAGGATCTGATTGGCAAAACCGGCAAACTGTCCTTTCATCAGGTGCGTATTGATAAAACAGCGGAAGAAGCCAGACGGACTGGCCGCCCTGCTGGCACGATCATAATCAAAGCTGACCCAAGCGATGTCGCGTCTGCCGGGCGCTCCTATCTGCTGGTCAAGAGGCCCATTGTTGATGGCGAAGATCTGGTCGATGCGCAGCCAGGCTATGATCAACGCACCAATGAGCCCATTGTCAGCTTCCGTTTTAATTCATCGGGGGCCAAGCGCTTTGGGAGGTTCACCCGAGATCATGTAAAAGAGCCTTTTGCAATCGTCATGGATAACGGTATTAATGAACTGACGAAAAAACGCGATGTGCATGTTATTTCCGCACCGGTGATCCAGGAACCCATTTTGGGCGGAACTGGTCAGATCAGCGGCAGTTTTACAATTGACAGTGTTACGGAACTTGCCATCTTGTTGCGTTCGGGGGCTTTGCCAGCCACCTTGTCAATTATCGAAGAGCGATCCGTTGGCGCTTCATTGGGAGAAGACAGTGTGCAGGCTGGCAAAATGGCTTCAATGATTGGCCTTTCCCTTGTCGTGATTTTCACCATCATCGTTTATGGCCTTTTTGGGATATTTGCGGTGATCGCACTACTGGTCAATCTATCGCTTTTGATTGCCGTTCTGTCGATCTTGCAAGCCACGCTGACCTTGCCGGGCATCGCTGGTATCGTGCTGACCGTGGGTATGGCGGTGGATGCCAATGTGTTGATTTATGAGCGCATCAAGGAAGAATTACGGGCCGGAAAAACGGCAATCAATGCCATTGATACCGGTTATTCGCGTGCTTTTGGCACCATTTTGGATGCCAATATAACGACTTTTATCGCTGCGTTCATCCTCTTCATGCTGGGTTCCGGGCCAGTGAGAGGATTTGCAGTGACGCTTTCCATCGGTATTATAACCTCCGTGTTTACTGCCTTTGTACTGACGCGGCTGATCATCACGTTCTGGCTGCACAAGAAGAAAACAAAAAATCTAGAATTGCCGTTGTAAGTGAGACCCTGTGTAATTGGGATCTTGGCAGCTAATGGCTGGCACGATAATCGAAAATTGTGAGACTTGCCGGGATTTTACAAAAGCCGCTTTGTCTCAACCAACCGAACAAGAAATGAGAGCGAGAATAAAATGAAGGGTTTAGACTTCATACCTCATAACACCAAGGTTCCCTTTCTTTCCTGGCGCACGATTGCCATGGTCTTTTCGACAATTGGCGTTTTGGCCTCGATCGTTCTCTTCTTGGCTCAAGGACTTAATCTGGGTATTGATTTTCGGGGCGGCTCGCTCATCGAAGTCAAATCGAGGAGCGGAGCCATTGATGTGGGTTGGCTGCGGACACAAGTGGGAGAGCTCAAGCTTGGCGATGTGCAGGTTCAGAAAATTCAGGATTTTTCCGGCCAGTCGCAATGTTCGGATAATAGCTGTGCCATGCTGCGCATCGAATTGCAGCCCGGTGGTGACAAGGTCCAGCAGGCGACACTTGAGCGCGTAAAAGAAAAACTTGGCGATAGGGTTATCTATCGTAGTACTGAGGTTGTTGGGCCAACCGTGCAAGGGGAGCTCGTCCAGACAGGGATTGAAGCCGTTTTTGGGGCTATTCTGGCTGTACTCATCTATATCTGGTTTCGCTTCGAGTGGCAGTTTGCCCTTGGTGCGGTGGCGGCGCTTGTCCATGACGTTCTTTTGACCATAGGTATATTTTCTCTGTTGCAGATCGAGTTCGGGTTGCCGGTTGTCGCGGCTATTTTGACGATTGTCGGTTATTCGCTCAATGATACGGTGGTGGTTTTTGACCGAATCCGTGAAAATTTGCGAAAATACAAGAAAAAGGATCTGGCGGAACTGCTGGATTTGTCGATCAATGAAACATTGTCCCGAACCATCTTGACCTCTGTCACCACATTGCTGGCTTTGCTGTCGCTTTATATTTTTGGGGGGGAAGTCATCAGAGGCTTTACCTTTGCAATGATCTGGGGTGTCATTGTTGGTACTTATTCTTCTGTATTCATCGCTTCACCCATTCTTTTGATGCTTGGTGTGACGAGAGACTGGAGCGGGACTGTGTCTTCGCGCAAGGAGCAACAAAAAGCGGGGTGACGGGCTCAGCACCTTGTTTCGCTTTAACCAGGGTTTAATGCCATGCAATTGGAAAATATAGGTTTTGCCGGTTTGCGTCTCATTGAGGCCTATGGAGACATGGGATTTCGGTTTACTGATGGGCGCCACGAAGGCTCAGTCCTCATCTTGCCAGAGCGGATAGAGGGCTTTGCTGCCAGTTCGATGAGCGAAGTCGATCTTGAAAGTTTTGGCAGCGTTATTGCGGAGCAGGCAAACATTGAAATACTGCTATTTGGCACTGGAGAAAAGCAGCATTTTCCATCACAGGACATCATGAAATATTTTATAGAGCAGAAAATTGCTCTGGAAGTCATGGACAGTCGCGCGGCTTGTCGGACCTATAATATTCTGGCGTCCGAGGACAGAAAAGTGGCTGCGGCAATTATAGCTGTGGACTGATTGATGGACCGCGGCACACTCGAAGAGCTGAGTTTTAATCATGATTTTGATCGTGCGCTGGCCAGCCGTTTTGCGCCGCGCCACAAGAGACCAGGTCTTATGGCACTGATTGCCCTTGATTATGAGCTTTCAAAAATTGACAGAGCCACATCTGATCCTATGTTGCGGCGCATTAAAATAGAGTTCTGGAGAGAGGCGATTTTTGAGAACAAGAACGCTGGTCTGCCTCTTGTTACAGAGTTACGTCATTGTTTTTCCACAAATTCAAAACAATTTGAAGATCTGGAATTATTGCTGTCTGCCCATGAAAAACGTCTAAATACAGCCTCCCCAGATATCTTAATTCCTCGTCGCAATAAAGAAGGTCAGGCGGCTTTGTTCAAGCTGGCCTGTAATTTCCTCGAACCGTCCAACGACGCCACGAATGACGCTTTTTTTGAACAATGCGGCGGGGTGTATGACGGGCTGGGTCAGTTGCGAGAGATGATGTGCAATGTTGATCACGAAAATGCAGATGAGGCAAACCTGGTGGAGCGTATAAGGCGATCTTATCAGGCTTTGCAAGAAACTTTGCGAGAGATGCCGGTTGTTGTGCGGGCTGGCATTTTGCCACTTGCCCTTGTGTCGCCATATTTGGACCTATATCAGACATCAGATAAAAAGATCGAAAAACGGGTTGATGTACACCCACTCAGACGAGCCTTTTTGATGTGGCGGGCTGTTCGATCCGGTTTTAAAGCGGTCAAGTGAACGAAAAACATAGTGTGTTGCAGAGCGTATTTCCTGCCCAACTCCTACAGGTAAAATGATGAAACTTTGTAAAGCTTTTCTTGTTCTGACCTCTCTATTTGTGTTGTTTGGGGCCAACAGTTCTGTTGTGGTCGCCCAGTCAAGAATTGAATGGCGCCTTGATAATCCATTTCGCCTGTTCCTGAACCCCAAAAATACACAAGCCCAGCTTGATCTCTATCACTCTTTAAGCGAAGAAGAAAAAGACAACCCGGTTTTGAGTATGGAGCGGCGACTGTCTGAAAAATATCCGCGCGGCTGGACCGAGGAGGTTTTTAGAGAGACCTGTTGGGACAGCATACGTAATCGCTATCGGTTTTGCCGAGGCAAAGGCGTCAACTATATCAATCCCAAGTCGCATAAAGTGCTGGTACATCTGGACGGGGGCTTTGAACCAACAGACCGTTGTGAATGGATCTTTACACCGGGGGTAAAGCAAGCCTTGCGAGGGCAGATTATCCGAAAAACCGCTCTTTGCGGTGACGAGTTGCGCTTTAATGTACCCTATCCATTTGGCGGGCGCATTGTTGTTCAGATCAATGGTCGTCAGCGTTTGAAGGACGTGATCAAGGTCAAGGATGTCTTTATTGTTGGCATTGGTGATAGTTTTGCTTCTGGTGAAGGCAATCCTGATGACCCTGTGCAGTTTACTGATGATCGCTCTACTGATTATGGCCTTAACCCGGCCAAACAGCCAATGGCTGGCTATCCGTCCCGCAAAGGGGGGTGGCAACGTCTTGGCGATGGTTCTTTTTTACGTGAAGCAGCACGTTGGCAGAGCCGGGCCTGTCATCGTTCTCTCTATTCCTATCAATTGCGCGCGGCTTTGCAGCTGGCGCTGGAGGACCCGCATCGCGCTGTTACGTTTGCCGGTTTTGCCTGTTCTGGTTCTGAAATCACCATTGGTTTGTTCTTGCGCTACAAAGGCAATGAATGGGATCGCAATCCCCCTCAGCTCCCCCAGTTGAGCTATGTTTCTGAGGAATTGTGCGGTCGCGAGGCGAGCACACCAAAAGACTATACTTCAGGCTATAGCCAGCTCGGCAAATTGCCTGAATTGCAAGGCATGGTGCTGAATAAATGCTATAAACCAAAGCGCCGGATTGATTTGTTGCTGGTTTCAATCGGTGGCAATGATGTCGGTTTTTCAAGCTTGGTGGCCAATGCGATTTTTCGCGACAAAACAGTGCTCAAAAAGGTTGGCGGCTGGTTTGGCTCTGTGCATGACTCAAGACAATCAAGGCGTGCTTTGAAGGTTCTTGAAACCAGATATAAGGCCCTGAACAAAGCCTTCCATTATATGTTGCGCATCCCCTGGAAGCAGTCGGACCGCATCTTGTTGTCCGCCTATCCACGCATGGCTTTGCAAGAGGATGGGACCACCTTATGCCCCTCAGGCAATCAGGGTATGACGCTTTATCCTGATTTTTCTGTGCTGAATGGCAAGCTGAAAGAGGCGTCTCTATTTGCCGACGAGCTCTATCGCACCATGAGAAAAGTATCAAAACGGCATGGCTGGACTTTTGTTGATGGGCATCGGGAAAAATTTGCAACTCACGGATTTTGTGCAACGAACCCTGCGCGGATTGACGAGACGGCAGAACAGCTGGATCTGCCGCGCTTTAGCAATAATCGCTGGTCCTCTTTCAAGCCAAGCGAATTTCGCCCCTATGCCAGCCGTCAGCGCTGGATCAGAACCCCCGATGATGCTTATATGACGACGCATTTTCACGCTGGTGGACTAATTTCGAGGCGCTTGATGTATTACAGGCGTTCAAAATGGTTTCAAGTGGTGATGGCCGGTACTTATTCCGGGTCATTTCATCCAACTGCCGAAGGACATGCCGCCATAGCTGATGCTGTCGTCAAAAAGGCTCGTAGGGTGCTGGCGAAATATGGCAAATAGGTCGGGCGGCCCCGTTTGAAGTTATGCGCTTTCAAGCCAGCTGGCAAAATCAGCCAAAGCTCTGGCGCTGTGAGCCTGTTTGCGTGCGATGCCTTTTTTCTTGCCCTTGATGCGGTTGCCCTCGGCATCGCGTGAGGGGAATTCTACGGGTGGGAACAGGCCAAAATTGACGTTCATGGGCTGAAAGCTTTTTTTGGCGACAAGATGCCCGCCGGTCAGATGTTCGATGAGGGCTCCATGCGCCGTGGTTGGCGGCGGCGGCTGGAGTTGCTCGGCATTTTGTTTGCCGTTTTGCAGCTCATGCAGGGCAAACCTTCCCGCCAGCAATCCCATGGCTGACGACTCGACATAGCCCTCGACACCGGTGATTTGTCCGGCAAAGCGCAGTGCGGGATGGGATTTCAGGCGGAGGGATTTATCGAGCAGCTTGGGACTGTTGAGAAAGCTATTGCGGTGCAAGCCGCCAAGCCGCGCAAAAACGGCCTTTTCCAGTCCCGGTATATTGCGAAAAATACGCTTTTGCTCGCCATAGATGAGTTTGGTCTGGAAGCCGACCATATTCCACAGGCTGCCAAGGGCATTGTCCTGGCGAAGTTGTATAACCGCATAGGGCTTGATATCGGGCTGATGTGGATTGGTCAGGCCGACGGGTTTCATGGGGCCATAGCGCAGGGTTTGCGGCCCACGTTCAGCCATCACTTCTATGGGCAGGCAGCCTTCAAAATAGGGGGTATTTTTCTCCCATTCGCGAAAATCTGTTTTTTCGCCCGTAACGAGATCATTGATGAACTGCTCATATTGCTCCTCATCAAGCGCGCAATTAATATAATCGGAACCGGTGCCGCCGGGTCCTGGCTTATCGTAACGTGACTGGAACCAGACCTTATCAAAATCAATGCTGTCCTTGTGAAGGATGGGGGCAATGGCATCGAAAAAGGCCAGTCCGTCCTCTCCGGTTAATTCCAGTAGGGTCTCTCCAAGTCGGTCAGAGGTCAAAGGGCCGGTGGCGATGATGGTAGCGCTGGCTCCGGGTATGGGAAGGTGAGCAATTTCGCCCCTTTCCAGCGTGATATTGTCATGGGCTTCAAGCTGCCGGGTGACGAAATGCGCAAATTCTTCACGATCTACCGCCAAAGCCCCGCCAGCGGGGAGTTTGGTGGCGTCAGCGGCGGCCATGATCAGCGATCCGGCGAGCCGCATTTCCTGATGCAGGACGCCAACGGCATTATGCTCATGGTCATCGGATCGAAAGGAGTTGGAGCAGACAAGTTCGGCACAATCGCTCGATTGATGGGCATCTGTCGTTTTGGCGGGTCGCATCTCATGCAGAACGACCTGGCCCCCGGCATTGGCGATCTGCCAGGCGGCTTCTGACCCGGCCAGCCCGGCCCCGATAATGTGAATAATTGTGTCTGTTTCCATCAAACTTCCCGATCCTTGCTGTAAAGGTAGAATTATAAAAATAATTGCCTTTGTGTGCAGATTGTTGTCTTAAAGGTGCAAGTAAAAAAAACGCGACATTTTATGCCAGTGTTCATCTGGTTTTTGTGTGCTAAACAAATGCAAAAAACAATATAAATCGCAATGGAATTCGAGATTGGGGTTTCGACTGGCTCCCTTCAGTCGTCATTTGAAAAGACAGGCCGTACATGACCAAAGGTTCTGACGAAATTAAAAAAATTGCTGAAAAGGCAAATGAAAAAGCTCATGACCTGGCACACAGCGCTGCTGTGGTAGCGAAACAGGCGGCTGTCAATATGACAGGAATGAGCCGACAGACAAAAAAAATTGTCGGCCGTAGTTCGGTCTTGAGAAACCTGTCTTTCTTTTTACGTGAAAAACGCTGGTTCTTTATCTCAATGATTGTTGGGGCAATTATTCTCAACCTGCCGGGCACTGACGGTTTGTCCCATGACGGCCAGATCGTTATGGCCATGTCGGTGATGGCGGTTATTCTGTTTGTGACGGAGCCTGTTCCTCTGCCAACGGTTGCCCTGCTGATCATTGTCGGGCAGGTTCTGTTGCTCGGCACCGATTCCACCAAGGTCGCCAAGTCCTTGATGAGTGACAGTGTGCTGTTTATCATGGGCTCGCTGATGTTGGCTGTGGCGGTTGTCAAACAAAAACTTGATAAACGCATCGCCTTTCTGATCGTCAAGGTGACGGGCACCAAAACCGCCAATATTGCGGTGGGTATTTCGGTTGTTTCTGGTGTTTTGGCCTCGGTCATTGGCGAACATACTGTGGCGGCCATGATGCTGCCAGTGGCCATTACCCTCATTACTCTTACGTCAGATGATCCAAAGGCCGTTAGAAACCTGGCGGCGGTTTTGTTGTTTTCAATCTCCTATGGCTGCTCTGTGGCGGGCATCGGCACGCCTTCTGGTGGGGCGCGTAACGCCATCATGATCGGCTATTGGAAGGAATTCTTATTTGATCCAACCAACCCCGAAACCCGCAAATACATCATCGACTACATCACCTGGATTGTTTACTGCTATCCGGTTTTCCTGGCGCAATTGCCGTTCGTGACGATGATCCTGCTTTATACCTTCAAGCCAGAATATTCCAACCTGTCGCGTGCCGTTGTTAAACTGCGCCAGCAGATTGTCGAAGAGGGACCGATGAAACAGGGCGACTGGGTCGCTATTGCGGTGTTCTTCCTGACCTTTATGGGCTGGATCATGTTCTCCGATACGATCGGTCTGGGTACGGTCGCCATTGCTGGTGCGGCCGCTTTCCTGATCATCGGGCTCGTGCACTGGAATGATGTCAATAATGGCGTCAACTGGGGGGTTGTTCTGCTTTACGCGGCGGCGATTTCTCTTGGTGTGCAAATGAAGGATACCGGGGCGGCGTCCTGGGTGGCGACGAGCTTCAAGGACATGCTGACGCCGATTGGTGTCGATGGTGGTCTGCCCTTGTGGATTGCCCTGTCCGGGCTGACAACGGCTGTGACCAACACCATGTCTAACGGGGCAGCTGTGGCGGTGCTTGGTCCCATCGTTCTGGAAATCGCGCAGGCTGCTGGCGAAAGCCCGATCATAATCGGTTTCATCACAGCTGTTTCCTCGGCCTTCGCCTATCTGACTGTCATTGGCACACCTGCCTGTACAATCGTCTATTCTTCAGGTTATCTGAAAACCACAGACTTTTTGTTGGTTGGGATAAGAATGGTTGTTATGTCGACGATTGTTTTGATGTTGTTTGCGACGTTCTATTGGCCGTTATTGGCCTGATTATACCCGGCAATGTTGAGGTTCCTGTATTTCAGGGCTTGCGCAATGAGTGGAAGGCGAATATATTCGCATACAGGGTAGATGATGCGATTCGATACAGAATGACTAATATTTTACGAAAACATTAGTCATAACGATAGTTGAAGCGCGGTGCTTTACTCGACCTTATTGTTTTTCATGCTATAAGGTCATCAGGGTAAAAGTTTTTAAGAGCGGTGTGGCAAGTACGATGAACAATCGAGATAAAGGTACATTCGAGACCAATCGATTCAGCACTTTGCTGGGTGAGGGCGCTTCTGCGCTTTTCTTACTGTTTCTTGCTGGTATTCTGCTCGCGCCAGAAGCTCTAGGGCATACCCTGTCCCACGTCCTGCGCCTTATGGTCCCCTAAGCAGGGATGTTTCGCCAATGCGAACTCATGCTTCAGGGGTAAAACTTCATAAATATTGCGAAATTTGAGCGTCACGCTATACTTGTGGGTGAACGCCAAGAAGGACATGTCCCATGGGAAAAAACAATGCCGGGATCAAACCCGTTAATCCAGTTCGAGCTGAATCTGACCGCGTAATCATTTTTGATACAACTTTGCGCGATGGTGAGCAATCGCCAGGTGCATCCATGTCGTTGGAAGAAAAAGTGCAGGTCGCGGAAATACTCGATAAAATGGGTGTTGATGTTATTGAAGCGGGATTTCCAATCGCTTCATCAGGTGATTTTAACGCCGTCAAGCAAGTTGCCAAGATCGTTAAGGAAGCGTCAGTCTGTGGATTGTCACGGGCGTCCTTGAAGGATATTGACAGAGCGGGCGAAGCTTTGCGCGATGCGGTCAATCCACGTATTCATACGTTTATCTCGACCTCTCCCGTACATATGAAATATAAACTGCAGATGCACCCCGACGAAGTGCTGGAAGCTGTCACGGCGAGTGTGACCCACGCCCGTACCTATACGGATAATGTCGAATGGTCTGCTGAAGATGCCACCAGAACCGAGCATGATTTTTTGTGCCGCTGTGTTGAGGCGGCAATAAAGGCTGGAGCCGGGACCATCAATATTCCCGATACGGTCGGTTATACTGTACCCAATGAAATGTTTGCGCTCATAGAAATGTTGCGGGAGCGCGTGTCGGGGGCTGACAGCATCATATTTTCAACCCATTGCCACAATGATCTGGGCATGGCGGTGGCCAACTCTCTGGCCGGTGTCAATGGCGGGGCCAGACAGGTGGAATGCACGATTAATGGTTTGGGCGAGCGCGCCGGTAACGCAGCGCTGGAAGAGGTCGTTATGGCCATCAATACGCGCAATGATGTGTTGTCCTACTGGACCAATGTCGATCCGACCTATATCACCCGCGCTTCCAAGCTGGTCTCGGCGGTCACGGCCTTTCCAGTGCAGCCCAACAAGGCCATTGTTGGCAAAAACGCCTTTGCACATGAAAGTGGTATCCACCAGGACGGCATGTTGAAAAATACCCAGACCTACGAAATCATGACCCCGGAAAGTATCGGGCTGAAGGAAAGCTCGCTGGTCATGGGGAAGCATTCGGGGCGTCATGCCTTCAAGGAAAAACTTAAAGATCTGGGATACCGCCTGGCGGATGATGATTTTCAGGATGCGTTCAAGCGTTTCAAGGATCTGGCTGACCACAAAAAACAGATTTTTGATGAAGATATCGAGGCTCTGGTGGATGATCAGGTGTCACAGGGCAGCGAACATATCAGGGTCGTCGCTCTCACCGTGATTGCTGGAACCGGTGGTCCGCAAAAGGCGACGATTACACTGGATGTTGAAGGGCAGCACGAAACCCGTGAAGCAACAGGTGAAGGGCCTGTGGACAGTATCTTCAATGCCATCAAGGAGATCATCAGCCATAATGGCCGACTGGCACTTTTCGAAGTCAGCGCTGTCACGGCTGGAACCGATGCGCAGGCCGAGGTCATGGTCCGACTGGCGCAGGACGGGCATACTTTTACCGGACGAAGTGCCGATCAGGACACCATGGTGGCTTCAGCCAAGGCCTATGTTAGTGCCCTCAGCAAGTTGCAGGCAAAGCTACAAGAGGCTGAAACAGCGCATACGATACGGATCGTTGAATAGGGGGAATTCAGGCCTTGCGCTGTCTGCGCAAGGCCTGGCAGCATTATTCTTTATCGTCACCGGTTTTAAAATTCTCGGCAATGAACCCAGAGGCGATCCAGCCCTGCAAATAGCCAGCGGCCCGCATGGCGGCATCTTCCTCGCCGCCATAGGCGGTAATGAGCTCACAAAGCACCCCAAAAGGCACACCCATCACCATCTTGTCCCACATCATGGCCTCTTCGTAGGGCATGGGGCGGAAATAGCCATGACTATCATAGCGAAAAACCAGAATGTGGACTGTTTCTTCGTGCTGAACAAGTGCAGGAGGATCGTTCTCGTTTTCAAGCGCCTGCCAGATTTCATCGGCATTGGTGGTGAGCGCGAGGTGATGGATAGCGGTAACCGGCTGCAAGACGAGCCCGGCCCATTTTTCAGGGGGGAGTTCAGCTAGTTGTTCCATGCTCAAAACGCGCTCATCGACCTCATCAAAAACGCTGTTGAGGGCATATTCAAGCGCGGCAATTTCCCCGAGCTGTGCCATGTCGCTAAAAGGCGGTGTTTCTTTGACAAAGGCTGGAAACTGTTCGCCAAACCAGCGTGCATTTATTGTATGTGAGGGGTGGCTTTCGATATAAGCGTTACACAAAGCCTCAAACTGCTCATCGCCCAGATAGCCGTGCAGATTGCCATAATCTGTTTGCAGAAATTCCAGCAGCCTTGCGCCATAGGCATATTGGTAGACCCCGAGCAATTCTTCTTTTTTTTCGCGCTGTGAATCAGGAATTTGCGTCAGTATGGAGGGGTCCCCCTCCAGCAGGGCCTTTTGAAAGCTGTCCTGAAGGTCCTTGAGGCTTGTCATGAAGGCGTCTCCATCTTTTGGGATATGTGCGAGGTGCCCTGATGTTCAAGGGGAGGGAATTGTACGCCTTGCTGGTCGGCGATTTTACGCGCCATTTCCAGTTCTTCCAGCAATTCGTCAAGCGGTGGGATATTATCATCTCGTTCAATCATGGTGGAGACTGGACCAAAGCGCTTTATCGCCCGCCCATAAAGGTCCCAGACATCTTTGATGACCGGATGGTCATGCGTATCGACGATATGAGTGCCGTTATTTTGATGGCCGGCCAGATGAAACTGCACGACGCGATCCGGATTAATGGCATCAACATAGGTATGGGGATCAAAGCCGTGATTAAAGGAGCTCACATAGATATTGTTGATATCGAGCAGTAGCAGGCAATCGGCTTGTTCAGCCATTTCATTGATAAAGTCCCACTCGGTCATCTCATCATCTTTGAAGGTGACATAGGTGGAGGCGTTTTCAAGGGCAATGGGCTGGCCAAGGAAATCTTGAACCTGTTTGATGCGTTCAACCAGATGATCAAGGGCTTCTTGCGTCATGGGAAGGGGCAGCAGGTCATGCATATTCAGGCCATGCACGCCGGTCCAGCAAATATGATCGGAAATCCATTTTGGCTTGACCCGTTGCGCCAGTTTTTTCAAATCACGCAGATAATCCATATCAAGGGGGGCTGTGGAGCCGATGGACATGGAGACGCCGTGCATGACCAGCGGGTATTTTTCATTGATCTCGTCAAGAATACGCATGGGTTGGCCACCCGGCACCATATAATTTTCGGAGAGTATTTCAAACCAGTCAATGGGGGGATCACCACCCAGAATTTCGGGATAGTGCGGAGGGCGCAGACCAAGACCAAAGCCAAGGGAAGAGGGTTTTTTTGAGGGAAGAGACATGATATTCCATCGAGGTTGAGGCCGCTAAAGGTCGTTTAGACAAAAGAAAGCAGGAGACGAAGCTTGCGCCTCCTCTCCTGCTCGATAATAAACATCAATACATTATGTATGTCTATTTTTTCTCGTCAGTCTTGCCACCAATGGCAGCACATGCATCAGCAGATACGGCAACAAAGCCTTTGCCTTTACAGCCGTTCTGGCCTTTACAGGCATTTCCAGCAGTTTTGCAGGCTGTTTTGCCTTTACAAACATTTACGCCGTGGCAATGAACATTTTTCCCGGCAGCACCATGCCCCATATCACCAGCCATTACAGGAGCAGCAGCACCAGCCACGATGAATGCGGCAGCAGCAGCGGCGACAGCGGCGCCTGAAGTTTTAGTGAGTTTCATGTTGAATTTCCTCTATTTAACAATTTCAAAGTGTTATTTTGTTGCGCTTAGAGATTAATCGTGAATTTGCGACCAAAACAAGTCACACCACTTCACGTTAATGTGAATATGACAATTATTCGCAAATAGCGGGAGAAGCCGGTGAAAGTGCATACCAGAATTATTTGCCGCTTTTCCTCCAGCTGATGCAGATATTAAGTCAGTTATAGAATTTATGGTCGGCGCTTTTTTTGAACAAAAAGGAGCAGAGATTGTGGAACTGAGCGTGCAGATTGATCATGTACATCTTCTTATGCTGATTTCACTGAAAAGATCCTTTTCCTCATTTGCCGGTATTTTGTAAAAAAGGGGAGAACACCACCCACTAAATCGACTTATTATAAGAGAAATGACAATCATATGGAATTGAGCTTGACTTCAGTCCATGCCTGTCATACATCGGTTCGGTTGCTGTTTGGCAACGCACCCTCGGGGGTGTAGCTCAGTTGGTTAGAGCGCTGGCCTGTCACGCCAGAGGTCGCGGGTTCGAGTCCCGTCACTCCCGCCATTATTCCAATGATTAGAACTGTTTATAGAATTTACTTTCGGTTTCTGAAGTGACGAATTCTAACTTTTCCTCATCGTTGACCCTCTTCCCTAACTCTATTATTATAAGAGCATGATTTCTTACACATCATGAAGTCTTGTTTGGGTCGGTTTGATTCAAATAATTCTGGTTTCTATCCCGATAACGACAGATAATTACCAAATGGGACTTGTAAACAGGTGCAAAATTGCGCTAAACCCTCAAGCTGCAACTGATGGTTTTTGATATATCCTTAATTGTTTGTGTATAGGCATTGGGGACATGCGAACCATTTTGAAAAAATGATCGGTCGGTTTGCAGCGTCTGGGTTACGTGTCTGGATAATATGACCTGATGGAAGTGAGACAAGATCCTCAGCATATCAAGTATGGTGTGCCTGAAGGGGAGTTGGTGACCAGCGAGGCCCAGGACAATGAATGAACTTGTTTATAGCTATTTGCCTGTTCTGATTTTTGCGGCTATTGGTGGCTTCATCGCTTTGGCGCTGTTCATCGTGCCTTTTTTGGTTGCTCCGGGCAAGCCGGATTCCGAGAAGGTTTCGCCCTATGAGTGCGGCTTTAATCCTTTTGATGATGCCCGCATGAAGTTTGATATTCGATTTTATCTCATCGCCATCTTGTTTATCATATTTGATCTGGAAGCCATCTTTCTGTTTCCCTGGGCCGTGTCCTTTAAGGAAATCGGGGCACTTGGCTATTGGACCATGATGGTGTTTATCGCTGAGTTGGTGATTGGTTATATTTATGCCTGGCGCAAGGGAGCTCTCGAATGGGATTGATTGTACCGCCCTGTTATAGTCCTTCAGATGAGGGAGTAAGGGGCAGCACGCCGAGCCATAATGACCCCTTTTTCAATCATGTAAACGATGAGTTGGCAGATAAGGGTTTTTTGGTTACGAATGCCAACCATGTGATCAATTGGGCGCGAACTGGTTCGCTCATGTGGATGACTTTTGGATTGGCCTGTTGTGCCGTTGAGATGATCCAGGCGGCCATGCCGCGTTATGATCTGGAGCGCTTTGGTTTTGCACCACGTGCCAGCCCGCGCCAGTCAGATGTTATTATTGTTGCTGGTACGCTCACCAACAAAATGGCGCCCGCCATTCGCAAAGTCTATGATCAGATGCCAGAACCGCGTTACGTTATTTCCATGGGAAGTTGCGCCAATGGGGGCGGCTACTACCATTATTCCTATTCAGTGGTGCGGGGATGCGATCGGGTTTTGCCTGTCGATGTCTATGTGCCAGGATGCCCGCCAACAGCCGAAGCGCTGGTCTATGGTGTGCTTTTACTGCAAAAGAAAATCAGACGTACCGGAACCATCATTCGTTAATTCACGCCCTAAACGGAAAAATTCATGCCTGAGACAAATAATGAACTGGCGATCTATCTGAACGACTCTATGGGCGTGCATATTGTCGAGTCACGGATTGCTTTTGGTGAGCTCACACTTTTGGTCAAAAGAGACAGTGTTTTAGAGATTCTCAAGTTTTTACGGGATGACCCGCGCACATTGTTTTCCTGTTTGATTGATGTCTGTGGTGTTGATTACCCCGGACGGGCCGAGCGTTTTGAAGTGGTTTATCATCTCTTGAGCCCCACGCAAAACGAGCGGATCAGGATCAAGGTCACGACAGATGAAACAACGCCGGTTGGCAGCTGTGTCGATTTGTTTCCGGCAGCAAACTGGTTTGAGCGTGAGGCCTATGATATGTACGGGATCTTGTTTGACAAGCATCCGGATTTGCGGCGCATATTGACAGATTACGGTTTTGTCGGGCATCCCTTGCGCAAGGATTTCCCGCTCACAGGTTATGTCGAGGTTCGATATGATGATGAGCTCAAGCGTGTTGTTTATGAGCCCGTAAAACTTGCTCAGGCTTTTCGCCGGTTTGATGATGTTTCGCCTTGGGAAGGGGGAAGCGGGGTTCTCCCTGGAGATGAGAAGGCGTCCATAGATGAAGACGCCGACCGTTGAGATTAGTGGCGGTTGAGAATTGAATGAGATGCCAGTGGCAAATAAAATGAGTGAATTGAACAGGGGCGGGAGCGGAAAAACACAATGAGCGAAAACGAAATTCGCAATTTTATGCTCAATTTTGGTCCGCAGCATCCCTCGGCCCATGGTGTCTTGCGTCTGGTTCTTGAGCTGGACGGCGAGCTGGTTGAGCGTGCGGACCCCCATATCGGGTTGCTGCATCGCGGCACTGAAAAGCTGATTGAGCACAAGACCTATATGCAGGCAGTGCCCTATTTTGACCGGCTGGATTATGTGGCGCCGATGAATCAGGAGCATGCCTTTTGTCTGGCAGCCGAAAAGCTGCTGGAACTGGAAGTGCCGCGCCGTGGCCAGATTATAAGAGTGCTCTATTGCGAAATTGGGCGTATTCTTAATCATCTACTCAATGTCACCTCAATGGCTCTTGATATTGGGGCTTTGACGCCGCCATTGTGGGGCTTTGAAGAGCGCGAAAAACTGATGATTTTTTATGAGCGTGCTTCAGGGGCTCGTTTACATGCCAATTATTTTCGCTTCGGTGGGGTCCACCAGGATCTGCCGGACAAACTGGTTGAAGATATTATTGCTTTTTGTGCGCCCTTCTTGAAAGTCTGTGATGATATAGAAACGCTGCTCACAAACAATCGTATCTTTAAGCAGCGCAATGTGGATATTTCAGTGGTCTCGCTCGACGATGCGCTGGCTCACGGGTTTTCGGGTGTCATGTTGCGAGGAGCTGGTGCGCCTTGGGATTTACGCAAATCCCAACCCTATGAATGTTACGCTGAACTCGATTTCGATGTTCCGGTTGGTAAAAACAGCGATTGCTATGATCGGTATCTCATTCGAATGGAAGAGATGCGCCAGTCTACAAAAATTATTTTGCAGTGTTGTGAGCTTTTGGGAACGGAAAAAGGTCCTGTTTCTGCTGTTGGCGGGCGCACCGCGATGCCTTCTCGGCGTGATATGAAGCAGAATATGGAAAGCTTGATCAATCACTTTAAAATGCATACCGAAGGTTTCAAGGTGCCTGCAGGTGAAGTTTACGCCGCTGTTGAGGCGCCCAAAGGTGAATTTGGCGTTTATCTTGTTTCCGATGGTTCAAACAAGCCCTATAGATGCAAGATAAGAGCGCCAGGATATGCGCATCTGGCTGCGATGGAGTTTCTCAGTAAAGGGCATATGCTGGCTGATGTTGCGGCCATTATCGGTACGTTGGATGTTGTGTTTGGGGAGATTGATCGATGAGTGCCCAATCCATTAGCGCCGACCAGCCAGCCAGTTTTGAGTTCAGCGCGGAAAACCTGTCATGGGCGCGCGAGCAGATTAAAAAATACCCCGAAGGCAAGCAGGCCTCTGCCGTCATTCCGCTTTTGTGGAAAGCGCAGGAGCAGCATGGTTGGCTACCTGAACCCGCAATCAATTATATTGCCCAATTACTGGGAATGGCTCCCATCCGTGTGATGGAAGTAGTGACCTTCTACACGATGTTCAATCTTGCCCCGGTTGGCAAATATTTCATTCAGCTCTGTGGCACAACCCCGTGCCTGTTGCGTGGTTCGGATGATCTGGTTGCCGTCTTGAAAAAAAATATTGGGGAGCAACGACATATCACGTCCGATGGTCTGTTTTCATGGCTTGAAGTTGAATGTCTGGGGGCTTGCGCCAATGCGCCTATGGTGCAGATCAATAATGATTATTTCGAAGATTTGAGCACTGAGAGTTTTGAAAAATTGCTGGATGACCTGAAGGCCGGGCGCGATGTGACGCCTGGGCCACAAAACGGACGCAGTTGCTCGGCTCCAGCCGGAGAGGCAACCAGCCTTACCGATGGTTCGCTTTATGCGGCGGAGGGTGATACGCCCAGTGCTGGCGTTCAGGCCATGGGCGCGGATAGTCTGGCCAATGTCCATGAAATGCCTGCCAAAAAAGTGGTCGCCGTTGCTAAAGAAGAGCCAGCTGCACTTGAAACCAGCCTGTCTCCAGACACAAAGGCAGCAATCGATGATAAAAAGGGAGAGAACTAATGCTCTCTGATATGGATCGCATCTTTACCAATCTTTATGGTCTGCGGGACAGTGGTCTGGCCGGGGCCAAGGCGCGTGGCGCATGGGATGGTACGAAAAAACTGCTTGAAAAAGGCGAGGACTGGATTGTTGATGAGGTTAAGGCCTCTGGATTGCGTGGTCGTGGTGGCGCTGGTTTTCCAACCGGGCTGAAATGGTCGTTCATGCCAAAAGAAAGCGATGGCCGCCCGCATTATCTGGTGATCAACGCTGATGAATCAGAGCCCGGGACCTGCAAAGACCGCGAGATCATGCGCAATGATCCCCAGCTATTGATCGAAGGGGCTCTGCTGGCCAGTTTCGCCATGCGCGCCCATGCCGCCTATATTTATATTCGTGGCGAGTTTATTCGCGAGCGCGAGCGTTTGCAGGTCGCCATTGATGAGGCTTATGCCGCCAAACTGATTGGCAAGGACAATATTCACGGCTATCCGTTTGACCTTTATGTACAGCAAGGGGCTGGCGCTTATATTTGCGGCGAGGAAACAGCGCTGCTTGAAAGCCTTGAGGGGCGCAAGGGTATGCCACGCCTGAAACCGCCATTTCCGGCCAATATGGGTCTTTATGGCGCCCCAACCACGGTCAATAATGTCGAGTCGATTGCCGTGGTGCCTGATATTTTACGCCGGGGCGGCAGCTGGTTCGCGGGGCTCGGCAAGCCAAACAATGCAGGGACAAAACTGTTTTCCATATCCGGTCATGTCAATAATCCCTGCAATGTGGAAGAAGAAATGGGCATCTCCTTGCAAGAATTGCTCGAAAAACATGCGGGCGGTGTGCGTGGGGGCTGGGATAATTTGCTGGCGGTGATCCCCGGCGGATCTTCGGTGCCGTG